>JAICUS010000368.1 GCA_025935735.1 Solirubrobacteraceae bacterium
CGACACGTTCGCCCGTGTGTGCGCGGATCGGGCGTTCTGGGCCGCCCTCGGCGAGGACGACGTCGCGGCGTGGGAGCCGCCGGACCGGCTGCTGGTCGCCGACGACGAGCGCCTGGAGCGGATCGCGCTGGCGTTCGCCGCCGTCGTGGACGCCAAGTCGCCGTGGACCTACCGGCACTCGGACCGCACGTGCCTGATCGCGCTCGGCCTGGCCGCCGCGCTGGATTGCCCCGCCGAGGAGATGCGCGATCTGCAGCGCGCGGCCCTGTTGCACGACCTCGGCAAGCTCGCGATCTCCAACCGCGTCCTCGACAAGCCGGCCCGGCTGACCGGCGCCGAGTTCGCGCTGATCAAGGAGCACCCCCTGATCACCGAGCGGATCCTCGCGCGCGTGCCGGGCAGCGAGCACCTCGCGCCGCTGGCCGGCGCGCACCACGAGCGGCTCGATGGGAGCGGCTACCCGCGCGGGCTCCCGGCGCCCGCGTTGACGCGGCAGATGCGGCTGCTGGCCGTCGCCGACGTCTACGAGGCGCTGACCTCGGAGCGCCCGTACCGGCCGGCGTTCACCTCCGATCAGGCCGTGTCGCTCATCCGCGGCGAGGTCCCCGAGCGGCTCGATCCCGAGGCGTTCGGCGTACTTCAGCGACTCCTCGTGGCGGATGCGCCGGCCGTCGCATCGACCGCCGTCCACCGCGCCGACGCGGTGTTCCGGCTCGGCGACATATAGGGCGCGTCCACCCGCCGAGATCGAGCGATCGCCCGATGCGCCCCGGGCCGGCGCGGCGTTGACTTGCCGCCAAACACCAGTCACGTGAGGCGGCGTCATGTTTGGTTCATCTCTGCGATCTGTCTGCGCGCTGGGCGTCGCGCTGTGGCTCGCCGCGGCGGCGACGGCCCGCGCCGACGACACCGCGTGCCCGGGCGCCGCGGACGCCTGTCCCTACGGCCGCGTCGTCGTGGTCGGCGAGGGCGGGCACGGTGTGCTCCGCCTCGCGCAGGCGCTCGCCGTCAGCCCCGATGGGCGGCGCGTGTACGTCGGGGACGTCGAGGGCTACCGGATCCGGGCGTTCACCTCCGACGGCCGCTTCATCACCGAGTGGGGCCGCTACGGCACCGGGCCCGGCGAGATCCGGGCGGTGGGCGGCCTGGCGACCGATGCGGCGGGCCGGGTGTTCGTGCTCGACGCCAACAACGACCGCGTGCAGGTGTTCTCTCCCGACGGCGCGCTGCTGGGCGCGTGGGGCTCGCACGGGACCGGGCTGGGCCAGTTCAGGCTGGGCGGGAACGGCGGCCTGGCGATCGGCGGCGACCTCGCCTACGTCGCCGACCAGGACAACCACCGGGTCGAGCGCTTCACCCTGGACCCGGCGACCGGGCTGCCGGACGGCGACCCGGCGCACGTGCTGGCGTGGGGAACGCTCGGCGATTGCGCGACCGCCTGCACGCCGCTGAACTTCAACCACCCGCAGGGCATCGCGGTGAGCACGGTCCCGGGCCAGCCGAACGACGTGTTCGTGGCCGACGACGACAACCACCGCGTGCTCGAGTTCGACGCGGCCGGCGTGCCGCTGGGCGCGATCGACGCGCCCGGGGCGCTGGGGTATCCGTATGACGTCGGCGTCGACGGGACGCACACGCTGTATGTCGTGGACAACTGCGATCCGGCGTTCAAGCCCGTGTGCACGTCGACGGCCACGCCGCGCGTCGACCTCACCCACCAGCAGATCGACAAGTACGACGCCGGTTCGCTCGCGTTCCTCGGTACGTGGGGCGTGTTCGGCGACCTGCCCGGGCAGTTCGAGTTCCCGCGGGCGGGAGCGGTCAGCGCCGATCCCGCGGGCGGGATCTATGTCGCCGAGGCCGCCAACAACCGCGTCCAGGCCTTCGACGCCACGGGCAGGTTCCTGCGCAAGTGGGGCATCTCCGGGCGCGGCCCCGGCTACCTGATCCGGCCGGAGGCCGTGGCCTCCGACGCCGGCGGCGACATCTACGTCGCCGACACCTTCAACGACCGCATCCAGGAGTTCGATCCCGACGGCCGCTACCTCGGCGAGTGGGACGCGCTGACCAACACCGGCTATCCCACCAACGGCCGCGGGCTCGGGCAGTTCAACAACCCCGCGGGGGTGGCGGTCGGCGACGACGGCACCGTGTACGTCGCCGACACCGGCAACAACCGCCTGCAGGCGCGCGATCCAGTCACGGGCGCATGGAGCGTCGTCGGCGGCGTCACCCTCACCGCGCCGCGGGGCCTCGCGATCGCCGGCACGCACCTCTACGTGGCGGACACCGGCGCCAACGCCGTGCGCGCGCTGGACCTCTCGGTCCCGCCGGCGCAGGCCACGAGCGCGCAGTGGAGCCCCGTCGGCGGGACGTTCAAGGCGCCGCGCGCCGTCGCGGTCGACGCCGCGCAGAACCTGTACGTGGCCGACACCGGCGCCGACCAGGTCCAGGTCCGCGACGCGGCGTCCGGGACCTGGAAGAGCCTCGGCACGGGCCGGCTCAGCCAGCCTGCGGGGATCGCGATCGACGGCGGCGGCGTCCTCGTCGCCGACACCGGGCACGACCGTCTGGTGCACGTCTCCGGCGACGGCGCGGTGACCCCGGCGTGGGGAGCCCGCGGCACCGGCGACGGCGAGCTCGACGGCCCGCAGGGCATCGCCGTGGACGCCGCCGGACGCGTGCTCGTGGCCGACGAGTTCAACGACCGGCTGCAGATCTTCGCGCCCGCTCCGCCGGCGGCGGCCCGCGCGCCGGAGCCACCCGCGCCGCCCGCGCACCCGGCGGTGGCGCCCGGGCCGGCGGCGGCGCCCGCGCCGGCAGCGCTCACGTTGAGCGCGGCCACCCTCGGCCGGGTGCACGGCGCCTGGGGAGCGGGCGTCGCGTTCACGTTCACGTGCTCGCAGGCCTGCCTGGCGACCGCGCGCGTGCGGCTGCCGGCCGCCGCTGCCCGGCGCCTCGGCCTGTCGCGCTCCGGGCGCCCGCTGACCGTGGGCCACCGCTCCGTGCGGCTCTGGCCCGGGCAGCCGCGGCACGTGGTCGTCCGGCTGCGCCGCCCGGCGCTGCGTGCCGCCCGGCGGCTCCGCCTCGACCTCACCGCCGACGACGCCGCCGGCGGCCGCGCCCGGATCGTGCGCGGGCTCTTCGGCGCCGGCTAGCGTAAGTTCGGGGGCGCTTCCCGATTGCGGGGCGGCGAGCGCCTCGCCGAAAGTCGGTCCATGCACCGGCTCGCGCTCGCCCTGCTCATCCTCGCCGCGACCCCGGCAGCCGCCGCCGCGGCGCCCTTCGGCGAGCTGCCGCCGCTCGCGGTCAAGAGCCCCGCGCGCTGCCTGCGGGCGACCGGCGCGCCGGGCGAGGTGGTGCGCTGGGCACCGGGCGGGGCGGACTTCCTGGAGGCGACCGCGACGGGGTTCAGCACGCCGGTGCACGTCACGCTCAGCGACCGCTTCGGCGAATGCCCGCTGGCGATGGCGCAGCCGAGCGGAGCCGCGATCGCGGTCGAGCGGACCGACGACGGCCTCGCCTTCGCGGTCCGCGACCCCGGGGGCGCCTGGGGACCCACGCAGACGCTCGACGCGGCCGACGACCACTTCATCGAGGACCCCGTCGTGGCCGTCACGGCGCGCGGCGACGCGGTGGTCGCATGGACCGACACGGTGCTGGTGGGCTCGGGCTACGCCGCGCGGCTGCTGGTCGCGCGCCGTCCCGCGGGCGGCACGTTCGGCGAGCCGATCGAGCTGCAGCCGCTGAAGCGCTATCGCCTGTCGGCGCCGCACATCGCGCTGGGCGTGCAGGACGACGGCACGGTCACCGCGCTCTGGGACGCCGATCGCGCCACGGGCGTGCTCCTCAAGCAGCTCTTCGCCGCGGTCGCGGCCCCCGGGGCGCCGTTCGGTCCGCCGGCGCGTCTGTCGGACCACCTCGAGCTGGAAAAGTTCTCGGTCACCGTCGCGCCGGACGGCCGCGCGCTCGCGATCGCCGACGAGGGTGCCCACACCCCCGTGCTGGAGCGCCCGCCCGGCGGCACGTTCGCCAAGGTGGCCGACCTCGGCTACACCGAGAGCCTCCTCGGCGGCACGCCGACGGCGGTGGTGCGGCCCGACGGGTCGGCGATCGTCGCCTGGCTGGACCTGTCGAACGTGCAGGCGCGTGCGATCCGCCGCACCGGCCCGGGACCGTTCGGCCCGCCCGAGAAGGTCGGCGCGAAGCCGGTGCGCCCGTACGCCCAGGAGCTCCCGGACTTCGACGGCGGCGCCCCCGCCGAGGACGACGGCCGCGCGCCGCGCGCCGCGTTCACGCCCGACGGCCGGCCGCTGTTCACGTGGGCGGCCGCCCACCGGCTCGACGGGCTCACCTGGACGGCGGCGACCGTCGCGACCTTCCCCGGCGGCGTCCAGACGCTGAACGGCCCGCTGCGCGACGCGGACTCCGTCACGCCGGTGATCCTCGCGGACGGCCGGCCCGCGATCGCGTGGTCGGACGTGTCCAGCGGCGGCGACTTCCGCCTGCACCTCGCGATCGAGGGCGCTCCGGCCGCGCCGCCGCCCCCGGCGCCGGCCGTCGTGCTCGGCCGCGTCGTGCAGATCCGGCACGGCCTCGCGGTCCCGTTCCGCTGCTCGGCCGCGTGCGACGTGCGCGCCACGGTGCCGGGCGGCATCGGCGGCCGGCGCTCGCTGCCGGCGGCCGGCACGGGCCGCCTGAAGATCCTGCCCGACTTCGGCCCGATCATGCTCCGGCGTCCGGACTCCGTGCCGGTCCAGGTGCTCAGCGGGGCACCGGGCGCGCGCACGGTGGCGCGCAGGTCGCTCACCGCCAGGCTGCGCGTCCCGCGGGTGCCGCGCCTGCGCGGCCTGAGCGCCGTCCGGCGCGGGAAGGAGATCGTGGTCAGCTGGCACACGGATCGCCCGCTGCGCCACGCGAGCATCGTGGCCATCGCGTCCGACGACCGGGCGCTCGCGGACACGTTCTTCGGGACCACCACCGCGAAGGGCGCGGGCCGCGAGCGCTTCCGGATGCGCGTGGACACGATCTTCGGGAAGCGCTACGTCCAGCTCTTCCTGCTCGACACGCGCGCCGCCACCGAGCGCCGGATCGCGGTCGTGCGCGTCAGCCGCGCCGGATGACCTCTCGCGGCCAGTGGCGCGCGTACCGGCAGGCGCTCGCGCCGGGAGCCGTCGAGGTCGGCTTGGAGCGGGTCAGCGAGGCGCGCGGTCTGCTGCGCCGCCGCGTCGTGGTCGAGGAGCGCCTGCTGGACCGGCGCTTCAGGCTCCGGGACGAGCTCGCGTGGAGCCGCTACCAGTCGCTCCTCGAGCAGGCGGCCGAGCACCTCGGTCGCGGCACGTTCGGGGCGTACGTCGACATCGACCCCGTGGCGGACGGCGTGCGCGTGCGGCTCGTGCGGCGGGCGCTCGGCGAGCTGGAGCTCGCGGTCGCCATCTCCGGCGAGCGCCGCTTCCGCGCCGACGAGATCTCCGCCTCCGCCGAATACGCGGAGGAGCTGCGTGCGGTCGCGCGTGCGGAGAACGACGCGTTCTGGGCGGCGGCGCGCGAGGCGGCCGAACGCGCGCGGTCGGCGCGCGAGGACGCGCGGCGGCTGGCCGGCGACGCCGCGCAGCTCAGCGAGATCCTCGAGTCCGAAGAATCCCCCGGGGGGCTGTAGCTTCGATGTCGTCATGGGGCTCACGCTCGCCGAGGACCGCGTCCGCTCGCCGTACACGGGCTGGACGCGCGCGCACTGGGAGCACGTCGCCGACCGCCTGCTGACCGCCGTCCGGCCGTTCGCCACAGACGGGCACGCGCTGGTGCACCTGCCGGGGCCCGCGAGCCGCTCGGGCCGCTGGAGCGACGGGCTGGAGGGGTTCGCCCGCACGTTCCTGCTGGCGAGCTTCCGGCTGGCCCACGGCGCGGACACCGGTCACGCGGAGTGGTACGCCGCCGGACTGGCGGCCGGGAGCGACCCGGGCTCGCCCGAGCGCTGGCCGCGCCCGGACGAGATCCCGCAGGCGCGGGTGGAGGCCGCCTCGATCGCGCTCGGCCTGCACGAGAGCGGGCTGTGGGCGAGCCTCGACGACGGCGTGCGCGAGCGGGTGGTCGCGTGGCTGAGCGGGATGCGGCGCGCGGCGGTGCCCGCCAACAACTGGGTGTGGTTCCGGGCGGTGGTGAGCGCGTTCCTGCGGCGCGCGGGGGCGGCGTGGGAGCCCCTGGACCTCGAGGAGGCGCAGGAGCTGACCGAGCGCTGGTACGTGGGCGGCGGCTGGTACACCGACGGCGACGCGACCAACTTCGACTACTACAACGCC
>JAICUS010000472.1 GCA_025935735.1 Solirubrobacteraceae bacterium
ACCCGGGCGCGGCCGTCGTCCGCCCGCGCGTGCGGAAGATCGACCTCACCCGGCTGTTCTTCACCCGCGCCCGCTGCTTCCCGGTGATCGGCGGCGTCTACGTGCACAAGGACGACAACCACATGAACGCCGTGTTCGCCGCGACGCTCGGCCCGTACGTGCTGCGGGAGGTACGATCGGGCTGAGGAGGACATGCGGATCGACGTACGGCTCGGATCTGGCCTGGCCCGGCTCGCCGGCGGGGCGCGGCTGACGGTCGACGTCGCCGAGGGCGCGACGGTGGGCGACGTGCTCGCCCGCGTGGCCGAGCAGCGGCCGGCGGTGGCCGGCGGGCTGCCGGCGGCGCTGACCGTGGTGCGCGGGACCCAGGTGAGCGGCGAGCGCGTGCTCGCGGCGGGCGAGGAGCTCGCGGTGATCACGCCGGTCGCCGGCGGCTGACGAACGAGGAGATGGAGATGGCGACGCTCGAGGTGAAGGCTCCGTCACGCGAGGGGCATCCGACGGTCTTCGTGGACACGTTCACGAACGGCGTGCTCGGCCCCAGCCAGGAGATGCTCGGCCCGGTGGCCGACGGCGGCCACATCGTGGCCAACACGGCGCCCGGCTGCTGGGGGCCGATGATCACGCCCCGGCTGCGCGGCGGCCACGAGGTGACGCGGCCGGTCGCCGTCGCGGGGGCGATGCCCGGGGATGCCATTGCCATCCGCATCCGCGACATCGTGGTCACCTCGCTGGCCACGGCGTCGGGCAACGACTACTTCGTCGACGGCCGCTACAACGGCGACCCCTACTGCGCCAAGCAGTGCGCGGAGTGCGGCACGCCGTACCCGGAGACGCGGCTGGAGGGCATCGGCCAGGACGCCGTCCGCTGCACGAACTGCGGCGCGGACGCCACCCCGTTCAAGTTCACCAACGGCTACACGATCGCGTTCGACGAGGGCCATCGCGTCGGCGTGACGCTTCAGCAGGCGGCGGCGGAGGAGATCGCCGCCGACGCGGAGCGCTTCGCCGCGCTGCCGGAGAACTCCGTCCAGCACCCGATCCTCGCGTTCGCCCCGCACGACCTGGTCGGCGTCGTCGCGCGCCTGCGCCCGTTCATGGGCCAGCTCGGCACCTCGCCCTCGATCGACATCCCCGACTCGCACAACGCGGGCGACTTCGGCTCGTTCCTGCTCGGCGCGCCGCACGACTTCGCGCTCACCCCCGAGCAGCTCGTGCAGCACAGGACCGACGGCCACCTCGACGCCGAGGCCGTGCGCCCCGGCGCGATCCTCATCTGCCCGGTCAAGCTGCCGGGCGGCGGCGTCTACCTGGGCGACATGCACGCGCTGCAGGGCGACGGCGAGATCGCCGGCCACACGTGCGACGTCTCCGGCACGGTCACGCTGCAGGTCGAGGTGATCAAGGGCGGGCTGGGGATCGACGGCCCGGTGCTGCTGCCGCTCGAGGAGGACCTGCCGTTCCTGGCCAAGCCGCTGAGCGAGCAGGAGCGCACGCGGGCGCGCGAGCTGGCCGCCCGCTGGGGCATGGCCGACGTGGAGCGCTCGGCGCCGATCTCGGTCATCGGCACCGGCCCCGACCTCAACTCGGCCACCGACAACGGCCTGGAGCGTGCGGCCACGCTGCTCGGGATGACCGTCCCGGAGGTCAAGAACCGGGCGACGATCACCGGCGGCATCCGGATCGCCCGCCACCCGGGCGTCGTCCAGGTCACGCTGCGGGCGCCGCTGGACGCGCTCGAGCGCCGCGGCCTGGCCCGCTTCGCCCGCGAGCAGTACGGCGCGAGCTGACGGTTCGCGTCGCCGCCCTCAGCCCTCCGTCGCGGGGGCGGGGGCGGCGACCTGGACGCGCATCAGCCCGATATAGACGACCGCGGAGATCGCGAACGTGACGAACACGCCGTAGCGGTAGAGCTGGTCGAGGAAGTTCGGGTCGGCCACCACGCCGCCCTCGGTGGTCGCGGCGTGGAGGAACCCGGGCAGCACCGGGATCACCGCCACCACCACCGCGGTCAGCGCGCGCCAGTTGAAGCCGTGGGAGTACCAGTATTCGCCGCCCTCGCCGTAGCGATAGAGCTCCTCCACGTTCAGGCGGCTGCGGCGCAGCAGCCAGTAGTCGACCACCATCACGGCCAGGAAGCTGGCCAGCAGGCTGCCGTAGCCGACCAGCCAGGTGAAGATGTAGGCGCCGACGTTCTCGTAGAGCTGCCAGGGGAACGAGATCACGCCGATCAGCGCGGTGATCAGCCCGCCGGTGCGGAACGAGATCTGGCGCGGCGACAGGTTCGAGAAGTCGTTGGACGGCGAGACGACGTTGGCCGCCATGTTCGTGGAGATCTGCGCGATGACCACGATCACCATCGCGAACACCAGGAGCACGGGCAGGTCGTGCAGCAGCTTGGCCACGAGCGCGACCGGATCCCAGATCGGCTTGCCGTACTCGACGATCGTGGCCGACGTCACGGCGATGCCGATGAACGAGAAGCCGGTCATCGTCAGCGGCATGCCGATGACCTGCCCGACCACCTGCGAGCGCTGGTCGGAGGCGTAGCGGGTGAAGTCCGGGATGTTCATCGAGAGCGTGATCCAGTAGCCCACGTTCGCGGCCAGGCCGGGCCCGAACAGCGTCCAGAAGCTCTGATGGTCGGTGATCAGCTTCGACGAGGCGGAGAAGACGTTGCCGCCGACGCCGAACCCCCAGATCAGCAGCGCGACGCTCGAGCCCAGCAGCAGCGGCGCCGCCCAGCTCTCCAGCAGCCGGATGCCCTCGATCCCGCGCAGGATGATCGCCACCTGGATGAGCCAGAAGACGGCGAACGCGATCGCCTTGTGCCCGCTGATGTCGGCCCAGCCCGACGTCAGCGTCGTCATCAGAGTGTCGACCGCCAGCGCGCCGATCCACGTCTGGATGCCGAACCAGCCGCAGGCCACGAGGGCCCGCGCCATCGCCGCGACGTTCGCGCCGCGGATCCCGAAGCTCGAGCGCACGAGCACCGGGAACGGGATGCCGTACTTGGTGCCCGGGTGCGAGTTCAGCAGGATCGGGACGAGCACGATCAGGTTGCCCAACGACACGGTCAGCAGGCCCTGCCACCACGACATGCCGGCGGCGATCAGCCCGGACGCCAGCGTGTACGTGGTGATGACGATCGACAGGCCGACCCACAGCGCCGCGAGGTGATACGTCCCCCACGTGCGGCGCTCCACACCCGTGGGCGCAAGGTCCTTGTTCGCCAGATGCGACTCGGCGATCGTGCTCATCCGTCCTCCCCGACGCGATTCTCTCCCGGTCCGGGCACGTTAACGCTCGCGGCGGCGGCTGTCACAGCCGCGGGCGCCGTCCTGTCTGAAGGGTGAAGGCGATCCCCCAAAGACCGGAGTTCGATTATGAGAGTTTTCGTGGCAGGAGCGACCGGAGCGATCGGCCGGCAGCTGGTGCCGCGGCTGGTCGCGGCGGGGCACGAGGTCCAGGGCATGACCCGCAGCGAGTCCAAGCGCGGACTGCTGCGTCAGCTCGGGGCCGAGCCCGTCGTGGCCGACGCGCTGGACGCCGAGCAGGTGGCCGAGGCCGTGGCCCGCGCGCGGCCGGACGTGATCGTGCACGAGCTGACCGCGATCGGCCCGCTGGACATGCGCCACTTCGACCGCAGCTTCGCGCGGACCAACCGGCTGCGGACCGAAGGCACCGACCACCTGCTCTCGGCCGGGCAGGCCGTGGGCGTGCGGCGGTTCGTGGCCCAGGCGGTGGCGGCCTACGGCGCGTACGCGCGCACCGGCGGGCCGGTGAAGAGCGAGGACGACCCGGTCGACGCCACGCCCGCGCCGCAGATGTCCGGGACGCTGACCGCGCTCCAGCACCTCGAGGCGGCGGTGCTCGGCGCGCGCTGGACCGAGGGCATCGTGCTGCGCTACGGCGCCTTCTACGGGCCGGGCACATCGCTCGCGCCCGGCGAGGAGCAGTTCGAGCTCATCCGGCGGCGCAAGTTCCCCGTGGTCGGCGACGGCGGCGGCGTGTGGTCGTTCATCCACGTCGCGGACGCCGCCGAGGCGACGGTCGCGGCGATCGAGCACGGCCGCCGCGGCGTCTACAACGTCGTCGACGACGACCCCGCCCCGGTCCGCGAGTGGCTGCCGGCGCTGGCGGAGACGCTCGGCGCAAAGAAGCCGATGCGGGTCCCGCGCTTGGTCGGCCGGCTGCTCGCCGGCGAGGCGGCCGTGATGATGATGACCGAGCTGCGAGGCGCCTCCAACGCCAAGGCCAAGCGCGAACTCGGGTGGCACCCGGCGCACCCGAGCTGGCGGCAGGGCCTGGCCGCGGCCTGACCGCTCAGCGGTGCTGGGCCAGCACGGCCACCGCGCCGTTCGGCCCGCTGGCCCAGCACGTGCCGGGCACGCAGTCGACCGCGTCGAAGTCCGTGGTGTCGAACGCCGTCCAGCTGCGCGCGCCGTCGTAGCTGACGTCCGAACCGGTCGGGCCGACCGCGATCAGCTCCTCGCGCGCGCCCCACACCCAGTCGACGCCGGAGCGGTAGCCCGACAGGTCGCCGCCCTGGCGCCAGGTACGCCCGCCGTCGCGGGTGAAGCCGGACGCGCGCACGCCGTTGGTCGGCGCCATGAAGTCGCCGCCGACCATCGCGCCGTCGCGCGGGTTCCGGAACGCCAGCGAGAACACGCCGCCGGCCGGGGTGGCGGGGATCGGCGCGGTGGTGACGGTCCAGTGCCGGCCGAGGTCGCGTGAGTGGAACACGCGCGCGACCGCCCCGCCGCCGCTCGCGAACCACGCGTCGTGGCCGCTGGTGACCAGGCACGTGCCGCTGGCCGCGAACCCCGCCTCGCCCGCCAGCGCCGGCGGCATCCCGGCGTTCGGGAGCACGCGCC
>JAICUS010000221.1 GCA_025935735.1 Solirubrobacteraceae bacterium
ACGGCCGTGGCGACCGCCAGGCCGAGCTTGCCGGCCAGCCAGCGGCGGCGGGTGATGCTCTGCGTCCAGTCCAGCCGGTGCGTGCCGTGCTCGAGCTGGCTGACCAGCGGTGCGGCGAGCAGCAGCCCGATGATGCCCGGCAGCAGCGTGAGCCAGGCGAGCATGTCGCCCAGGTGGGCGAACCGGGCGACGAACGATTGGACCACGTCGGAGCAGCCGCCGGTCTGGGCGCGCCCGACGCAGCCCGCCAGGTTGCCGTTGTCGTAGGCCGCGGCGATGTGCAGGCCCGTGGGGATGAGCAGCGCGGCGAGCAGGGCGAGCAGGGCCGCGGCGATGACGGTCTCCGTGCGCTGCTGGCGCCAGCCGACCCACAGCATCACGCCACCGCCTCAGAGATCGAGACCCGCCCACCGGGCGCAGCGTCATAGCCCAGATAGGCGAGCACGATCTCCTCCAGGTCGACGGGGTGCAGCTCCCAGATCGCGTCGTATACGTGCCCGTTCGCGCGTACGAGCAGGCTGGTCTGGCGCGGGGTGTGGCTCTCGCGGATCACCTGGTGCACGCGCGCCACCGTCGCCGGGTCGCTGCGCGGGCCGGTGAGCAGCCGGTGGCTGGCCACGATCTCCTCGATCTCCCCGGCGAGCACGGTGCGCGCCTGGGAGAGGATCACCAGGTGGTCGCAGACGCGCTCGAGGTCGGCCACGATGTGCGACGAGAGCACGACGGTCAGCCCGCCCTCGCTCACCGCCTCCATCAGCAGGCTGAGGAACTCGCGCCGGGCGAGCGGATCCAGCGACGCCACCGGCTCGTCGAGCAGCAGCAGCTCCGGCCGCTTGGCCAGCGCGAGCGTCAGCGCCACCTGGGCCTGCTGGCCGCCGGACAGCTTGCCGACCTTCTGCTTGGGGTCCAGGCCGAGCCGGGCGATCCGCTCGCCGGCCAGCTCGCCGTCCCAGCGCGGGTTGAGCCGGCGGCCCAGCTCGAGCGTGTCGGCCAGCGTGAAGCCGCGGTGCAGCGGGTGCTCCTGGGCCACGAAGCCGACGCGCGGCAGCATCTCGCGCACGTCCGTCAGCGGGTCGCGCCCGAGCACGCGCAGCTCGCCGGCGCTGGGGCGCAGCAGGCCGATGGCCAGCTGCAGCAGCGTCGTCTTGCCGGCGCCGTTGGGGCCGACGAGCGCGGTGACGGTGCCCTCGGGGATCTCCAGCGTGCAGTCGCGCAGGGCCCACTTGGCCCCGTAGCGCCGCCCGAGCCCCTGCGCCTGCAGCGCGCTCATGCCACCCTCGCGATCCGCGGCCGCACCGCGTCGGCGAACAGCGCGCCCATGTCGTCGGCGTCCAGCCCGGCGCCGCGGGCCTTGGTCACCCAGCGCTGCATTCCGCCGCGCAGGTCGGCGACGTCGTCGGCGGGGAGCGCGGTCACGCCCTCGGCCACGAACGTGCCGACGCCGCGGCGCCCCTCGGTCACGCCCTCGAGGTCGAGCTCCCGGTAGGCCCGCAGGACCGTGTTCGGGTTGATGGCCAGGCTCCCCACGACCTCCTTGACCGTGGGAAGCTGGTCGCCCGGCCGCAGCACGCCCAGCCGCGCCGCCTGGCGGACCTGCTGCACGATCTGGAGATAGGTCGGCACGCCCGAGCGCGCCTCGACATGGAAGTCGATCATCGGTCGCTTTCTCTAGTTACCTAGACAAAGAGACTATGGCGCACGGCGGGCGCGCCGTCAAGCGCGGGCTACTCCTCCGCGGCCTGCGGCTGGAGCGCGAACGCGTGCGGCCGGCGCTGGACGTCGCGCCGGCCCGCGGTGAGGTAGGCGACGAGCGCGACGAACGCCACCAGCGCGACGGCGCTGACCGTGCCGTCGCCCAGCCCGAGCCCGCCATTGTCCGGCTTGCCGAGCCAGTCGGCGACCGATGCGCCCAGCGGGCGGGTGAGGATGTAGGCCAGCCAGAACGCGGTGATCGGATTCAGCCCGCCGCGCGCCCAGGCCAGCGCGGGCAGCGCGATCAGCGCGCCGAACACCACGATCGAGGCGAGCCAGCCGAGCTGCAGCGTCATCGCCGTGAGGTCACCGGCGGCGGTGCCCAGCGCGAACGTCCCGAGCACGGCGGCCCAGTAGAAGCGCTCGCGCCGCGCGGTGTCGATGCTGTGGATCGACAGCGTGCCCTCGCTGCGGTGCCAGCGCCAGAACACGGCCGCCACGGCGAGCGCGAACACCGGCGTCGTGACGGCGTAGGAGAGCCCGAGGCCGTCCTTGATCGCGTCGGCGACCATCGTGCCGAACACGGCCACCATCATCACCGCGAACCAGTAGACGGGCGCCGAGTATGCCCTCGCCCGGAGCTGCAGGCGCAGGGCGAGCGTGAAGCCGAGGACGCCGATCGCCCCGCCGATCGGGACGCTCTTCTGGCCCAGGAAGTCCGACATGGCCTCGCCCATGCCGGTGGTGAGGACCTTGACGATCCAGAACAACAGCGTGATCTCGGGGACCTTGGGCGCGAGCTCCTTCGCGCCGCGCGGCAGCTGCGGCATGTCGTGTCCTTTCTCTTGCCACGGCTGCGCAGGGTCGCCGCAAACGCCTGACCGCAAGGTGAACGGGGCGCCTCAGATGAGCCGGCCGCTCATGAGCCGTCCCCGTAACCTGCCGCATGTCGCTCAACCCGAGGAGACCAAGATGCCGACGCCCGACCCGCTGGACGGCAACCCCGCGATCGTGCTCGTCCACGGCCTGTGGATGACCCCGCGCAGCTGGGAGCACTGGATCGAGCACTACTCCAGCCGCGGCTATGAGGTGCTGGCGCCCGCCTATCCGGGGCTGGAGGTCGAGGTCGAGAGCCTGCGCGAGGACCCGTCGCCGATCGAGGCGCTGAGCATCCCGGACACCGTCGCGCACCTGGAGAGCCTCATCCGCGGGCTCGACCGGCCGCCGTTCATCATGGGCCACTCGTTCGGCGGCGTGCTGACGCAGATCCTGCTCGACCACGGGCTGGGGGCCGCGGGCGTGGCGATCGACTCGGTGCCGGCCGAGGGGATCCGGACGCTGCCGGCGTCGCAGGTCCGGGCGGCGTTCCCGGTGCTCGACAACCCCGCCAACCGCCATCGCGCGGTGCCGTTCACGCTCAAGCAGTTCCACTACGCGTTCACCAACACGATGAGCGAGCAGGACACCGCGGAGATCTACGAGCGCTACCACGTCGCCGCGCCCGGCAGCTGGATCTGGGGCGGCGTGCTGGCCAACTTCACGCCGGGCCACCAGGACACGTGGGTGAACTTCGCCAACGACGAGCGCGCGCCGCTGCTGTTCATCGCCGGCGGCGCGGACCACATCGTCCCGCCGGCGGTCAACCGCGCCAACGCCGAGCGCTTCGCCAAGTCGCGCGCGCACACCGACTACAAGGAGTTCGAGGGCCGCTCGCACTACACGGTCGGCCAGCCCGGCTGGGAGGACGTGGCGGACTTCGCGCTCAACTGGTGCAACGAGCACACCGGCCGCGGGGTCCTCTCCACCGCCTGACCGCGCTTGAGCGGGGTCATGGGGCCTCCGGCACTTATGGTAAAACCAAAACCGTGCGGTCGTTCGACGGGGTGGTCGAGCAGTTGCGGGAGGCCATCTTCTCGGGCCGCATCCGCCCGGGCCAGAGATTGCCGGGCGAGCGCCGGTTGTGCGAGGAGCTCGGCGTCGGCCGGCCGACGCTGCGCGAGGCGCTGCGCTCGCTGGAGGCCGTCGGGATCATCGAGGTGCGCCCGGGCAAGAGCGGCGGCTCCTACGCGGCGACGCCGTCGGAGTCCACCGTCGGCGACGCGCTCGCCGCGCTCGTCCAGCTGCGCGGGGCGTCGCTCGAGGACCTGGCGGAGTTCCGCGTCGACTTCGAGGGCGAGAACGCGGCCTGGGCGGCGCGCCGCGCGGATGCCGGCGACATCGCCGCCCTGCAGGCGATCGCCGCCGACGCCGGGGCAGCCGGCACGCGCGGCGAGGTGGTGGAGATCGACGTGCGCTGGCACGAGGCGCTCGCCCGGGCGACCAAGAACCGCCTGCGGATCGGCATCGCGCTCGGCATCCACGACGCGGTGCTGCGCCGCCACCGCACGCTCGGGCTCGGCGCGAAGGCGCCGAGCATCCCCGAGGACGTCGCCGCGATCACCGCCGCCGTCGCGGCCGGGGACGCCGACGCGGCCCGCCGGCTGATGCGGGCGCACATCGAGGCCTGGAAGGACGGGAGGAGCGATCCATGAGCGGGCCGTTCGCGAAGCTGCACCACCTGTGCGTGGTCGTGCACGACATCGATCGCGCGCAGGCGTTCTACGAGTCGGTGGGCATCGGGCCGTGGCACGACTACCCGCCGCTGCACGAGTACACGGAGCTCGACATGCCCGATCCCGACGGGTTCCGCGCGCTCGAGTACCGCTACGCCCTGGTCGGCGAGCACCAGATCCAGCTGTGTCAGCCGGGGCCGGAGCCGACGCCCCAGCGGCGCTTCCTCGACGAGCGCGGCGAGGGCGTGTTCCACGTCGGCTTCGAGGTCCCGGACGCCGACGCGGCGGAGCAGGAGGTCGGCGCCCGCCCGCTGATGCGCGGCCGGCGTGAGAACGGCAGCGGCTTCACCTACTTCGACACCGCCGAGCAGGCGGGCGTCATCCTCGAGATCCGCCAGAGCCCGCCCGCGCCGTAGCGGCCTGCTCGAAGCGGCGGCGGACGACCGGCGGGTCGACGAACGGCGACGGTCCCGGCCAGTCGCGCTCGTCGTAGCGGACCTCCAGCACCGCGGGGCGCGGAAGGTCGCGCACGCCCGCGCCGACCTCGGCGTAGGTGCGCGCCGTCGCGGTCGCCAGCCCGAGCGCGGCCGCCACGTCCGCGAACGCGTCCGGCACGCCCAGCGGCTGGCCGCCCGTGATCGTGTAGTGGCCGTCCACCAGCACGACCGCCACCAGGTTCGCCGGCGCGATCCCGGCCAGGCTCCAGAACGACCCGGCGCCCATCAGGGCCTCGCCGTCGCCCAGCAGCGCGACCACCGTGCGGTCCGGCCGCTTCTCGGCCACGCCGAGCGCCGCCGCCAGCGCCGTGCCCATCGAGCCGCCCATGTACAGGTGCGGGCCGTCGTCGCCGGCGGCGCGCAGCGCGGACGTCGCCGTGCCGAGCGAGGACACCACCAGCGCGTCGGGCGCGGCGGCGAGGACCTCGCGGGCGATGCCGGTCGGGTTCACGCGAGCTCCAGCCCGGCCTCGAGGAGGATCGGCGCGAGCACGCGCGCGCCCGCGGCCACGCCCATCGCGCCCCGGGCGACCGCGCCGGCGTCCTGCGGCCGGGCGAGCGGGAACGGCTGGACGCCGAGCGCCTCGAGCATCGGCGCGGTGGTCCGGCCGAGCGCCATCTGCGCCGGGTTGCGCTCCCCGAGCGTGCCCCGCATCGAGATCACCACGGGGAAGCCCAGGCCGTAGGGGATGACCAGCGAGCCGATCGCGTTGAGCGAGTTGCCCAGGCCCGAGCTCTGGATCAGCACCAGCGGCATCCCGCCCGCGGCGCGGTGCCCCGCCGCGTAGCCGAAGCACTCCTCCTCGCGGGTGAGGGTCCGCAGCGGCAGGCCGCGGCGCGCGAGTTGCGCGGCGATCGGCTCCAGGCGCTTGTCGGGCACCCAGGCCGCGACCTCGACGCCCGCGTCGATCAGCGCGTCGGCGAGGTCCTGCTGCCAGCCGGCGGGAGCTGGGGGGTGGGGGTCTGGAGATCGGCGCGCCACGGGGGTTTGGTCATACCATAAGACGGCGCGGGCCGGCCCGACGCCTTGTCCTGGTACATGCGCCGGTCGGCCAGCAGCAGCGCGCGATCCGGGTCGCTCGTGTCGGCCGGCAGGCAGGCGAGCCCGTGCGAGCAGGTGATCCGGTATCCGTCGCCCTCGTCGGACAGGGCCGCCGCGGCGCGGGCGGCGATCGCCTCGGGGTCGTCGCCGGCGAGGCTCGCGGTGACGCAGAACTCGTCGCCGCCCATCCGGTAGGCCGCGCCGATGCCGTCGACCGCGCCGGCCAGGCGCTCGCCCAGGCGGGCCAGCAGGGCGTCGCCCGCCGGGTGCCCGAAGGTGTCGTTGTACTGCTTGAAGCCGTCGAGGTCGAAGAGCGCCACCATCCGGGCGCCGGCGGCGGCCTGGAGGCCGGTCGTCAGCGCGCGGCGGTTGCCGAGCCCGGTGAGCGCGTCGGTGAGCGCCACGCGCTCGGCGCTCCGGCGCGCCCGCAGGGCGCGCAGGTAGACCCAGGCGAACGCGGCGAACAGCGCGAGGATCACGGCGGCCGAGCCGTAGCGGGCCCGGGCGAGCATCGCCGCGGCGTGCGTGCGCGAGCGTGCGGCGGCGGCCTGGAGGGCGCGGTCGGTCGCGGCGGCCTGGCGCGCGGCGGTCTCGGAGGCGGCGTCCGTCCCGTCCTGGTGCCCGTGCGAGACGAGCCGGAAGATCTCCCACAGCGCGGCGAGGCTGCGGTTCAGCGGGCGGTCGATCGCGGGGCCGTCGGGCAGCTGCTGGCGGGCCCGCAGGCGGGCGATCGCCTGCCGGATCGCCTGCGCGTCGCCCTGGAGCTCGTCGCGCACGTCGGCCGGGTCGTCGCCGCCGGGCGCGGCGCCCCACGGCACGTCCTGGATCTGGGCGACGTCGAGGCGCAGCGCGGTGAGCCGCAGCTGCGCGTCCCGGGCCTGCGCGGACGCGGTCTGCAGGTGCCCGATCGCCACGATCGCCGCGCAGACGGCCACGAGCGTCAGGGCGAGCACGGCGGCCGCCCTTGCCGTTCGCGGCGACGGCCGCCGTCCAGCACGCGTCATACCACTGTTATCGGCTGGGCAGCCGAACCGTGCAGCCCGCCCGGCGCCCGTGCGCCACCGGCGTCACGCCACCGGCACGAGCTCCGGCGCGGCCTCCTGCCGGCGGACGGCCGCGCGGCTGAACGCGGCGGTCACGGCGAAGCTCGCGACCAGCGCGAACAGCACGCCGAGGTTCGCTCCGGCCCAGGCGCCGCCCTTGCCGCCGAGGCCGAGCGGGCCGAGCAGGTAGCCCTGCCAGTCGAGCCAGCTCGCCGCCGCGTTGGTGACGAGGCCCCAGCCGACGACCGTGCAGCCGACGACGACGGACACCGGCAGCACGCGGACGTCGCCGTAGCGCCCGGCGGGGCGGTAGAGGTCGAGCTCGTCGTAGCTGCCCCGGCGCAGCAGGATGTCGGCCAGCATCACCCCGCACCAGGCGGCGACCGGCACCCCGAGCGTGGTGAGGAAGCCGATGAACTGGCCGAGGAAGTCGTCGGCCACGAACACGACGTAGATGCTGCCGGCGATCATGATCGTGCCGTCGATGAGCGCCGCGACGTAGCGCGGCGTGCGCAGGCCGAGCGTCAGCAGCGCCAGGCCGGACGAGTAGATGTCGAGCACGGCGCCGCCGGCCAGCCCGAGGACCGCCACGATCACGAACGGCACGAGGAACCACGTCGGCAGCAGCTCGGCCAGCCCGCCCACCGGGTCGGCGGCGATCGAGTCGCTCAGCTGCTTCGAGGAGCCGGCGAGCAGCAGCCCGAACACCAGCAGCACCAGCGGCGCGAGCGAGCCGGCGAACGTCGTCCACCACACGATCCCGCCGCCGCTCGCGCGCCGCGGCAGATAGCGCGAGTAGTCGGCGGCCAGGTTCACCCAGCCCAGGCCGAAGCCCGTCATCAGGAACACGAGCGCGCCCACGGCCTCCTGGGTCGAGCCGGTCGGCAGCCCGGACACGACGCTCCAGTGGATGTGGTCCGCGACCAGCGCGATGTAGACGACGGTCAGCGCGCCGGTGACCACGGTGATCACCGTCTGCAGCCGCATGATGAGCGTGAAGCCCATGACCCCGCCGATGACGATGAGCGCGGCGACCACCACGAGCGCGATCACCTTGGTCGCGTCGCCGCCGCCCCAGCCGAGCCGGTCGAACACCGTCGCGGTGGCGAGCGTGGCCAGCACCACGAGCACCGTCTCCCAGCCCACGGTCAGCAGCCACGAGATCAGCGACGGCAGCTTGTTCCCGCGCACGCCGAACGCCGCGCGGCTGAGCACCATCGTCGGGGCGGAGCCGCGCTTGCCGGCCACGGCGACCAGCCCGCAGAGCAGGAACGAGAACACGATGCCGATGACGCCGACGATCACGCCCTGCCAGAACGAGATCCCGAAGCCCAGCGCGAACGCGCCGTAGCTGAGCCCGAAGATCGACACGTTGGCGCCGAACCACGGCCAGAAGAGGTCCCGTGGCCGGCCGCGCCGCTCCTCCTCGGCGATCACGTTGATGCCGTTGGCCTCGACCTGGAGGCCGGAGCCGGCCGCTATCTGTGGTTCGTCGTCGCGCACGCGGCGATTGTCGCGCGTGCGGCGGCCAGCATGTGGGTCAGGTCGCTTCCGGCCGCGACGAAGCGCAGCCCCTCGGCGCGGGCGAGGGCGACTTCGGCCGCCGTCACGGCGTAGAGGCCGGCCGGCTTGCCGGCGCGCGCCACGCGGCGCACGGCGGCGCGCAGCGCCTCGTCGCCGAGGTCGCGGGGCCGGCCGAGCGCGTGCGCGAGGTCGGTCGGGCCGACGAACAGCGCGTCGATCCCGTCGGTCGCGGCGATCTCCCCGGCCGCCGCGACGGCCGCGGGGGACTCGATCTGCACGACGACGAGCGGGCTCGCGTGCGGGGCGGCGAGCCCGTAGCCGGCGGCGCGCGTCGCCGTGGCCACGCCGCGGCCGCGCACCGCGCGCGCCCATCGCGCCGCCTGCGCGGCCGAGTCGACGCGCGGGCACATCACCCCTGCCGCGCCCAGGTCGAGCGCGCGCGCCGCCCGCGCCGGCTCGCCGGACTCCACGCGCACCAGCGCGGGCGCACCGCCCGCGGCGGCGGCGTGCAGCTGGGCGAGCAGTGCGGCCTCTCCGCCGGCGCCGTGCTCGAGGTCGACGAGCAGCCAGTCGAAGCCGGCCAGCGCGAGCGCCT
>JAICUS010000184.1 GCA_025935735.1 Solirubrobacteraceae bacterium
GCAGAAGGAGGCCTATCTCGCCGGCGTGCCGTGCGTGACGCTGCGCTCGACCACCGAGTGGCGCGAGACGGTCGAGGCCGGCTGGAACGCGCTGGTCGACCTGGATCTCGGCGCCGCGCGGGCCGCGCTGGCCGGCCGCCCGCCCGCGGAGCGCCCGCCGCTGTACGGGGATGGCCGGGCGGGAGAGCGCGTGGTCGAGGCGCTGCTTAGGATGGCCCGGTGACGGGAGAGCTGGTGGCGGCGGACGCGAGCCTGGGGCGCGACGTCGCGCTCGCGCCGACGGCGAGCGTCGGGGCCGGCGCGGCCGTGGGCGACGGCGCGAACCTGGGGCCGGGAGCGGTCATCGCCGCCGGTGCGGCCGTGGGCGCCGGCTCGGGCGTGGGGACGGCGGCCGTCGTCGGCCCGGGCGCCATGCTGGGCGACGGCGTGTCCGTCGGCCCCGGCGCGGTCGTGGGCGACGGCGCGCGGATCGGGGCCGGCGCGCGGCTGGGCGCGCACGTCGTGGTGCATCCCGGCACGGTGGTGGGCGAGGGCTGCGAGGTGCAGGACCACGCGGTGCTGGGCAAGCCGGCGCGGCTGGCGCGGCACTCGACGGCGCCGCGGGCGGCCGCCGAGCCGCTGGTGGTCGAGGACGGCGCGGTCGTCTGCTGCGCGGCGATCGTCTTCGCCGGCGCGCGCGTCGGTGCGGGGGCGATCGTCGGCGACCAGGCCTACGTGCGCGAGCGGTCGTCGGTGGGCGCCGGCTCGGTGATCGGGCGCGGCTCGGTGGTGGACAATGACGTCCGGGTCGGCGACCGGGTGCGGGTGCAGACGAACGTCTATCTGACCGCCTACAGCGTGGTCGAGGACGACGTGTTCGTCGGCCCGGGAGCGATCACCTCCAATGACGACACGATGTCCCGCCACGGGCCGGAGTACAAGCTGCGGGGCGCGGTGCTGCGGCGGGCCTGCCGGGTGGGCGCGGGCGCGGTGCTCGTCCCCGGGGCGGAGGTCGGCGAGGAGGCGTTCGTGGCGGCCGGTGCGGTCGTGACCCGCGACGTGCCGCCGGGCGCCGTCGTGATGGGCGTGCCCGCCCGCGTGGTCCGCGAGGTGCCCAAGGCGGACCGCCTCGAGCACTGGCGCTGACACGGGATCCGGAACGCCATCCCGCATCGTGGAGTAGGCTCGGCTCCTCGGCGAGAGGAGGAAGCGTGTCGCAGGAGGAGATCCCGGTCGTCATCGTCGGCGGCAGCCTGGTCGGGCTGACCACGGCCATGCTGCTGGGCTGGCACGGCATCCCGTCGCTCGCGGTCGAGCGCCACGCCGGCACCGCGATCCACGCGCGCGCCGGGCACTTCCAGCTCGGCACGACGGAGATGCTGCGCCAGGTCGGGCTCGAGGACACCGTGCGCGAGGCGTCGCTGCGGACCTACCACCCGACCGGCGGCATCGTCTCGGTCGAGTCCCTGGCCGGAGAGGAGCGCGCCACCTACGTCAAGGAGCTCAACGAGGGCGTCGAGGGGTTCAGCCCCGCGCGGCGGGTCTTCGTCAACCAGGACGCGCTCGAGCCGATCCTCCGGGAGCGGGCCACGGAACTGGGGGCCAGCGTGGTCAACCGCACCGAGGCCGTGGGGATCGAGGAGGACGCGGACGGCGCCACGGTCACGCTGCGCGACCTCGACACGGGCGCCGAGCGCACGGTGCGGGCGCGCTACGTGGTGGCGGCCGACGGCAACCGCAGCCCGACGCGCGCGCGGCTGGGCGTCGCGATGGAGGGTCATCGCGACCTCTCGCGCAGCATCACGATCTACTTCCGGGCCGACTGCGCGCCGCTGCTGCGCGACCGCAACCAGGGCGTGATCTACGTCCACAACGACACGCTCCGGGGCTTCTTCCGGCTCGACCGCACGCTCGGCACCGGCTTCCTGGTGATCAACAGCGTGGGCGAGGACGTGACCCGTCCGGAGGCGGTGAGCGTGAGCGAAGGCATGACCGAGGAGCGGGCGCACGCGCTGCTGCAGGCGGCGATCGGCACGCCGGACATCCCCGCGGAGATCCTGCAGATCGTGCACTGGCGGGCGGAGGCGACCGTGGCCACGCGGATGCGGGTGGGCCGCGTCTTTCTCGCCGGCGACGCGGCGCACGTCGTGCCGCCGAACGGCGGCTTCGGCGGGAACATGGGCATCCTCGACGCCCGCAACCTGGGCTGGAAGCTTGCTGCGGTGCTGTCCGGCGAGGCCGGCCCGGGTCTGCTCGACACCTACGAGGAGGAACGGCTTCCGCTCGCCCGGCTGGTCGTCGAGCAGGCGTACAACCGCTACGCCACCCGCGTGGTGCCCGAGCGGGGGACCGACGACGTGCAGCCGTTCGTCGACGACCTGACGATCGAGATCGGCCTCGTCGCGCGCTCGCGCGCGGTCGTGGACGACGGCGAGGAGGACGCGGGCGCGCTGCACCTGCCGCCGGCCGAGACGCGCGGGCGGCCGGGGACGCGGGCGCCGCACGTCGGGCTGGGGCCGGACCGCTCGACCCTCGACCTCTGCGGGCGCTCCTTCGTGCTGCTGCGCCCCGCCGGCGCGGGAGCGAACGGCTGGGCGCCGCCCGGCGTGGAGGTCCACGCGATCGAGGCGGACGGGTTCGCCGACGCCTACGGGATCTCGCCGCAGGGCGCGTCGCTGGTGCGCCCGGACGGGGTCGTCGGCTGGCGCTCGCGCGGGCCTTTCGACCGCGACGAGCTGGAGTCCGCGCTCGCGTCGATCCTGGCGCGCGACTACGCCACGGCGGCGGCCTGAGCGGCGAGGCTCGCGCGGCCGGCCTCGGTCCAGATCACCTGCTCGCGCCCCGGCCCGACGCCGATCAGCGCGACCGGCACGCCCACGAACTCCGAGATGTACTGCAGATAGTCGCGTGCGGCCTGCGGGAGCTCGCGCTCCTCGCGGCACTCGCTGATGTCCTCGTCCCAGCCGGGCAGGCGCTCGTACTCGCCGGTCGCCTGGTGCATCACGGTCTGGTGGTAGGGATAGTGGTCGAACGTCGCCTCCTCCGCGCCGCGGTAGCGCGTGCAGACGTTCAGATCGCCCAGGCCGGTGAGCACGTCGAGCTTGGTCACCGCCAGGTGGGTGAGCGAGTTGATCCGCGCGGCGTAGCGCAGGGCGACCAGGTCGACCCAGCCGACGCGGCGCGCCCGGCCGGTGGTGGTCCCGTACTCGCCGCCGGCCTCGCGCAGGGTCGCGCCGAGCTCGTCATCGAGCTCGGTCGGGAACGGCCCCGCGCCCACGCGGGTGGCGTAGGCCTTGGCGATGCCCCAGATCTCGTCGATGTCCTTGGGCCCGACGCCGGTGCCGGTGCAGGCGGACGCCGAGACGGGGTTCGACGAGGTGACGAACGGATACGTGCCGTGGTCGATGTCGAGCAGCGTGCCCTGGGCGCCCTCGAAGAGCACGTTGCCGCCGCCGTCGAGCTGCTCCCACGTGAGCCGCGCCGTGTCGGCCACGTACTGCGCGATCCGGTGCCCGTAGGTCAGGTAGTCCTCGGTCATCGACTGCAGGTCGAGGTCCGGCGACTTCGCGAACGGGCGCAGCTGCAGCCGCTTGGGCTCCAGCGCGGCGACGATCTTCTTCTTGAGGATCTTCTCGTCCAGCAGGTCCTGCACGCGGATGCCCAGCCGCGCCGCCTTGTCGGCATAGCAGGGGCCGATCCCGCGCCGGGTCGTGCCGATCTGCAGCCGCCCGAGCCGCGTCTCGCCGGCGTGGTCGAGCAGCATGTGGTACGGCATGATCAGGTGCGCGTTCGCGCTGATCCGCAGCCCCTGCAGGTCGATCTGCTTGGCCCGCAGCTCGTCCAGCTCGCCGGTCAGCACCTTCGGGTCGATCACGACGCCGTTGCCGATCGCGCACAGCTTCCCCGGATAGAGGATGCCCGACGGGATCAGGTGGAACTTCCACTGCACGCCCTCGCGGACGATGGTGTGACCCGCGTTGTTGCCGCCCTGGAAGCGGATCACCATGTCGGCCTTCTCGGCCAGGAGGTCGACGACCTTGCCCTTGCCCTCGTCGCCCCACTGGGCGCCCACGATCACTATGCCGGCCATTCCGTGACCTCAGTCTAGGGGCTGCGTCCGCGCGCTCCTCGGCCGCCCGTACCGGGGCCCGTCCTCCTCCCACGTCGAGTCGTCGAACGGGTCCCAGGCCGGCGGCTCGGCCGGCGGTTCGGCGCGCTCGGTGTAGCCCTCCTCGTCGGACATCTCCCACCGCTCCTTCATGCGGTGGTCTTCTCCCAGCAGCGTGTGGGGTTCCCCGCAGATCTCGTAGATCCGCGAAACCGTTCGGCGGCCGATCTGCCGTCGCAGCGGGGCGGCGGGATGGTCGGGCTCTGATCCATCGTCGTCGCCCTCGTCGCCCCGTTCCGCCGAATCCGGTGCTACGCCATCGTCCTCGAAATTGTTGACCAGGTTCGTCGTGAGCATCAGGGCTCGGCAGTCCTCGTAGCGTGTGTTCACGATCGTGTACAGCTGCTCGAGGACCCACGCCGACGTCTGTTGGGCGCCGACGTCGTCAATGTGGAGCAGGTCCACTGCACATAGGCGGCTTATGAGGCCGCTCAGCGAATAGCGTGAACCGTCGTCATACGTTGCGCGCAGCAGCGACAGAAGACGAGGCAGCGAGTAGATCGCCACGGTGCGATCGGCCTCCAGCGCGGCTTTCGAAACGAGCATCGCAAGCGTCGTTTTGCCTGTGCCGTTGCGACCGGTGAACCAGATGCCGCGTCCCTCGTCCAGACGATCGGAGATGAACCGCGTGTACTGCCGTACGTCGCGGACGATGTAGGGGTACTCCCGCTCGATCGACAACACGGGCTCACGATCAAACGACACGCCGCGGAATCGATTAGGCAGCCGCCCGGCGACTGCCGCCGCCCGCCGCCGCGCCTGCCGGGCGGGCCGGCACGTGCAGGGGCGCGCTCGCCGGCGCTCCTCGTCAAACAGGAACCCGGAGCCGTCGCAGCGGCCGTCAGGGCAGGCGGCGCTCAATAGCGATCGTCCCCGACGTAAGACATGAACCGCGGGAAGTCCTTCTGGAAGGTCAGCTCCACGGTGCCCAGCCCGCCGTTGCGGTGCTTGGCGATGATCAGGTCCGCGATTCCCTCGCGCTCGGACTCCTGGTCGTAGTAGTCCTCGCGGTAGATGAACATCACGAGGTCGGCGTCCTGCTCGATCGAGTTGTGGACGACCACGTCCTCCGCGACGAAGTTGTGCAGCCGGTCGACGGTGAGGTCATAGACCTCGGTCTCGCCGTCCGGCTCGATCGAGACGATCCGGTCCCAATACGCATCGCTGTGGGCGAGCCGGCCGAGCTCCTCGCTGCCGATGAGCGCCGCGACCCGCTCGGCGCGCTCGCGGCCGAGGTTGCTCTTGTACGGCGTCGAGCCGCAGTACGCGGTGCCGATTCCGGCTTGGAGCGCGCGGGCCGTGACGCCTCCCGCGGCCATCGCCGGTTGCACCAGGGACGCCCACACGCTTCGCGGGATGACGTCGCGGTTGGTCACCGCCGTGCGATCGCCGATCTGATCGAGCACGGCGGCGAGCGTCACCAGGCGGCGCTGCCCCACGGCGCCGACCGCCGTCGCGAAGCGCCGCGCGTCGGGTATCCCCGACACCCGCACGTGGAACTGCGCCTGCTGTGAGTTCGCCTGCGGGACGCGCGTCAGAGCGGCAGTGATGCCGAGGCGCAACAGCAGCGACTGGACGTCGCGCGCGAGGCGCTCGCTGCTGCTGGCGTAGTAGACGGCCCAGCGCCGCCCGTCCTGCCAGATGCAGCCGTCCGTCGCCCACAAGTGACGCAGGAACAGGCCGATGCCCTCGGCGGGCTGACGGAACACGGCGTCGGGAACGCGCTTCTCGGCACTGCGCAGACCGAACACGCCGAGATCCTCCAGCCAGGCGGCGACCGGGTTCCGCCGGCCGCGTGCCAGCCGGTCGGACGCGGCGAGATAGACCTGGTGCCAGGTCCGCTCCGCGCGCACGGTGGGCGGCGCGATCGCATCGCCGAACACCGACCGGGCCAGCCGCGCGACGCCGTCCGCGAGCTCCGGCTCGCGCGTCGTGTACTGGATCGCGTGGCGTGGCAGCGTGCACCCGTCGCCGATCAGGTGGCCGAGGAGCGCGAGCTCGTCGTCGGTCCGCGTCGCCGTCAGCGGGCCGGTCAGGTGCCGCGGCAGCGCGATCAGATCGCCGGGCGCGAGCTCGTCCAGCCGCCGCCAGCCGTCGACCGTGAGGAACCGGTGATTCGCCGTCGCCCGCAGTGCCCGGCCGAGGCGCGTCCGCAGCGCATGGACCGGCTTGCGGCCGGTGCTGAACGCGCGAGAGACGCGGCAGGGCTCGAGCTTCCAGGTCTCAGTGTTGAGCGCCGTCACGCGGAAGTCGCGCATGCCGACGAGCGAGTCGATCCGCCGGTACTCGCCGGCATCCGGCAGGTAGACGCGCGTCTCGCCCGCCAGGCATCCGGACTCGCGTAGATCGGAGAGCACGGGGCGCTTGTCTGTGCGCTGCTCGACGCCGCGGTTGAGCTGCGAGAGCGCGATGACCGGGACCTCGAGCTCGCGCGCCAGGGTCTTCAGACCGCGGGAGATCTGGCCGATCTGCTCGACGCGGTTGTCCACCTGGCCCGCGGCGCGCATGAGCTGCAGGTAGTCGATGAGGATGAGGCCCAGGCCGTCGGCGTTCTGCTGCGCGAGCCGGCGGGCCTTGGCCCGGACGTCGAGCACCGAGAGGTCCGACGAGTCGTCGACGTAGAGCTTCGAGTGCGCGAGCCGGTTGGAGGCCTGCAGGATCTTGCCCCAGCGCGACTGCGGCACCCGGCCCTTGCGCAGGTCGTCGCCCTTGATGGAGGCCTGCGAGGCGATGAAGCGCTGCGCGAGCTCGCCCTCGGACATCTCGAGCGAGAACAGCGCGACCGCCTTGTTGGACGTCAGGGCGGCGTTCTCGGCGAAGTTGGCCATCAGCGCCGACTTGCCCATCGCCGGCCGGGCCGCGAGGATCACGAGGTTGCCCGGCTGGAAGCCGCCCGTGATGGCATCCAGGTCGTCGAACCCGGACGGCGTGCCGGTGATGGCCGTGCCCTCGAGCGAGAGCCGCTGGAGCTTGTCGAGCTCGGAGTCCAGCAGTTGCTCGATCGACCGGAAGTCCTTGCGGGAGTCCTCGTGGGCGACCTCGAGGATGGCCCGCTCCGCCATGTCCACGAGATCGCGCGGCAGCGCCTCGTGGCCGTGGACCTGCGCCTGGATCTCGTATGACGCGCGCAGGAGCCGGCGCAGCATCGCGTTGTCGCGCACGATGCGCGCGTACTGGCGGACGTTGCCGACGGCGGGGACCGAGCCCGCCAGGAACTCGACCGCGGCGCCGCCGCCGATCGTCTCCAGCTCCCCGGCCTGCTTGAGGTGCTCGACGAGCGTGAGCGCATCCACCGGCTCGCCCAGCGTGTGCAGGTCCAGCATCGCCTGATAGATGCGCGCGTGGCTCTCGCGGTAGAAGTCCTCGGGCTGCAGGCGCTCGTCGATGATCAGCGCGGGCAGCGCGGTGTCCGAGAGCAGCACGGCGCCCAGGACCGACTGCTCCGCCTCCAGGTTCTGGGGCGGGGCGAGCGGCGCGTCGGCAAACGCGCTGGGGTGGCCGTTGGTGGGCGGTGCGCTCATCGGGCGGACCACTCTAAGCGGGCCGTCGGACGAACATACGTTCTGTCCCGCTGATAGCGCAGGTTTTCCGCAGAGTTGTCACAGAGTCGTGACGAATCTGTGCCGAGATGTGACGAGCGCCGGCTTTCGGCCGGCGCTCGCGGGACAGGTGGCGGCTCTCGGGTGCCGCTTACTTCTGCTCGACGACCATCGTCTTGATGGTCGCGATCACGCCGTCCTCCACCTCGACCTCGATCATGCGGGTGCCGACCGTGCGGATCGGCTCCTCGAGGTGGACCTTGCGGCGGTCGATCGCGATCCCGCGCGCGTCCTGGATCGCGTCCGCGATGTCCTGGGCCGTCACCGAGCCGAACAGCCGGCCGTCGTCGCCGGCCTGATGCGGGATCGTGAGGACCGTGCGGTTGAGCACGGTCGCGGCCTCTTGGGCGCGCTCGGTGGCCTGGGCGAGCGCGCGGTCGGCGGCCTCGCGCCGCCGCCGGGCGGCCTCGATCGCGCCCTTGGTGGCCGGCGCGGCCAGCTTGCGCGGGATCAGGTAGTTGCGCAGGTAGCCCTTCGAGACGTCGACGACCGTGCCTCGGCCGCCGAGCTGCTCGTGGTCCTGCAGGAGGATCGCCTGGGGCATGGCCGCCTGGCTCAGCGGTCCCGGTCCCGGCGACCGCGGGGGCCGCCGCCGTCCTCGTCGCGCCCGCTGCTCTCGCCGACGTAGGGCAGCAGCGCGAGCTCGCGCGCGCGCTTGACCGCGCGCGCGATCTGGTTCTGGTGCCGGCGACAGGCGCCGGTGATGCGGCGCGAGCGGATCTTGCCCCGGTCGGAGATGAACTTCCGCAGGGCGGTGATGTCCTTGTAGTCGACGAACTCCACCTTGTCGCGGCAGTACTGGCAGGACTTCCGGCGTCCGCCGCCTCCTCCGGTCTTGCGATCCCGCCGGCGCGTCGGCCGGCTGCGCTGCTTTGCCACTGTTCGAAAACCTCTCTCGTGCTTCTTCTCGCTCGGATGCGCGCCGCGCGCGCGAGGCCAGGCGTCAGGGGCGACGCCGGACCGGAAAGGGTAGCGGACCGCGCTGGACGGCCGAGGCGCGGACCTGTGGCGCGGCGTGGGCGGTCGTCGCGGACGCCGGATCGTCACGACTCACCACCACTTTGTGCCGAAAGCGTGACGATTCTGCGGAGGAACCGGCGTTTCTCGCCCGATCCCTCCGGAGGCGCCCGTAGACTCGCTCGCAAGTTCCAAATGACAGTTCGCCGTTGAAAGGAGCCAGCCGAGATGGCGGCCACCAACATCAATCGCGTCGTCCTCACGGGCAACCTGACGCGCGACCCCGAGCTTCGCTCCCTGCCCTCCGGAATGTCCGTCTGCTCGCTGCGGATCGCGTCCAACACGCGCCGCAAGGACGGCGGGTCCGGCGAGTGGGTCGACAAGCCCAACTACTTCAGCGTGACCGTCTGGGGCGCGCAGGGCGAGAACTGCGCGCGGTTCCTGTCCAAGGGCCGGCCGGTGGCCATCGACGGCCGCCTGGAGTGGCGCGAGTGGCAGGACCAGAGCGGCAACAAGCGCGAGGCCATCGACATCGTGGCCGACGCCGTGCAGTTCCTCGGCGGGCGTGACGACGCGCCGATGGGCGGCAACGGCTTCGCCCCGCACTCCGACGTCCCGGCCGACACGTCGGACTTCGCCCCGCAGCCGGTGGGCGCCCGCAGCGCGCCGGCGGACGACGACATCCCGTTCTGAGCCGGACGGCCGCCGGGCGGGAGCTCGGCGGCCGATCCCGCGGCCCGCGTGCGCTGTCGCACCGCTTGCGGGCGGACGGCGTCACCCGATAGGTCGGGCGCCGACGTGTGCCGTAGCGTGTTCGGGGCCGGCACCGCCTTGCGGGTCGCGCCGGGTGCCCTGCGGTCGGGAGGTGTCCGAGGATCCCGCGCCGCGTAGTGCGGGGCACATCGGGCCTGGCCGCCGCGGCGTGAGGACGGTGGTCCGCCGCCCAGCACAAGCCGGGGCTCTAACGACCAACGCGGCGGTGACGCCGCCCGGATCGTCGCGGACGTCGCGGACCTCATCGACCGCACGGGCGAGTTCATCGGCCGTCACGACTGGGGCGCCCGGCAGACCGCCTACGAGGTGCGCAAGCGCCCCGAGGCCGACTACCACCTGATCCAGTTCCGCGGCCCGGC
>JAICUS010000456.1 GCA_025935735.1 Solirubrobacteraceae bacterium
CCGTAGCCGCCGAAGGCCATGATCGCGCCCAGGTAGGTCGGCGCCTCGACCACCACGCCGTCGCCCGGGTCGAGCACCGTGCGCGAGACGAGGTCGATGCACTCCATGCCGCCGCTGGTCACGGTCAGCTCCTCGGGCTCCGGCCGGCGCCCGTGCATCGCCAGCTGGCGATCGAGCAGGAACTCGCGCACGCTGGGCAGGCCCTCGCTCGGCGCGTACTGGAGCGCCACCGCCGGCTCGTCGCGGATCAGCCGCGCGGCGATCTCGTCCAGCACGTCGGTCTGGAACGTCGCCGGGTTCGGGAAGCCGCCGGTCATCCCGAGCACACCCGGCGGCGGCCCGGCCAGGATCGTCGCCAGCTCCCCGCTCGCCTCCTCGCGCGCCCGGCGCGCCAGCGTTCGTCCCCAGTCCATGCCCGCATTCAAGCGGGTCGCCCCCGGCGGGGCGGCCGCGCCCCCGCGGGACGGCGTCATCGGGCCCAGTCCAGCGAGCGCTGGACCGCCTGCTTCCAGCGCGCGTACCGCTGCTCCCGCTCGTCCGGATCCATCCGCGGCTCCCAGCGGCGGTCCTCGGCCCAGCGCTCGCGCAGCTCGTCCTGGTCGGTGAAGAAGCCAGTGGCGAGCCCGGCGGCGTAGGCGGCGCCGAGCGCGGTGGTCTCGGTGACCGCCGGGCGGATGACCGGCACGCCGAGCACGTCGGCCTGGAATTGCATCAGCAGCTCGTTGGCGGTCATGCCGCCGTCGACGCGCAGCTCGCTGAACGGGACGTCGGCCACGGCGTTCGCCGCGTCGACGACCTCGCGGCTCTGCCAGGCCGCGGCCTCGAGCGCCGCGCGGGCGATGTGCCCGCGCTCGGCGTAGGCGGTGAGGCCGACGATCACGCCGCGGGCGTCGTCGCGCCAATAGGGAGCGAACAGGCCGGAGAACGCCGGGACGAAGTAGACGCCGCCGTTGTCGTCCACGGTGCGGGCCAGATCCTCGACCTCGGGCGCTGAGTCGATGATCTTCAGCCGGTCGCGCAGCCACTGGATGAGCGCGCCGGTGACTGCGATCGACCCCTCGAGCACGTAGGTCGCCGGTCCGTCGCCCGCCTTGTAGCCGACGCTGGTGAGCAGCTTGTCGGTGTGGACGACCTCCTCGCCGGTGTTGACCAGCAGGAACGAGCCGGTCCCGTAGGTGTTCTTGGCGTCGCCGGGGGCGAAGCAGGTCTGGCCGAACAGCGCCGCCTGCTGGTCGCCGAGGATGCCGGCCAGCGCCCGGCCGCCCACCGCGGTGCCGTCGATCTCGGCGTAGGGCTCGCTGGAGGAGCGGATCTCGGGCAGCAGCGCGCGCGGGACGCCCAGCAGCTCGAGGCTCGGCGCGTGCCAGTCGAGCGTCTCCAGGTCCATCAGCAGCGTGCGCGAGGCGTTGGTGACGTCGGTGGCGTGCACCTGGCCGCGGGTGAGGTGCCAGAGCAGCCAGGTGTCCATCGTCCCGAAGGCCAGCTCGCCGGACTCGGCGCGCTCGCGGGCGCCGTCGACGTTGTCGAGGATCCAGCGGATCTTCGGGCCGGCGAAGTAGGTGGAGAGCGGCAGCCCCGTGGCCGCGCGCAGCTGGTCGGGGTCCCCGAGCTCGCGCACGATCGCGTCGGTGCGCGTGTCCTGCCAGACGATCGCGTTGTAGACGGGCTCGCCGGTCTCGCGGTCCCAGACGACGGTCGTCTCGCGCTGGTTGGTGATGCCGACGGCGGCGAGGTCGCCCGCCTCGAGGTCGGAGCCGGCCAGCGCGCCGCCGATGACCTCGCGGGTGCGGCGCCAGATCTCGCGCGGGTCGTGCTCGACCCAGCCGGCGCGCGGGGTGATCTGCGCGTGCTCGCGCTGGTCGGAGGCGACGATGCGGCCGTCGCGGTCGAAGACGATGAAGCGGGTGCTCGTCGTGCCCTGGTCGATCGCCCCGATGTAGTCGGCCATCCCGGTAGCTTGGCGGACGTGAACGACGCGAGCCGGCTCGGTCCCGAGGAGCGCCGCGGGGCGCTCGCGCGGCTGGCCGCCGAGACGTTCGACGTCGTGGTGATCGGCGGCGGGGTGGTCGGCTGCGGCTGCGCGCTGGACGCGGCCACCCGCGGGCTGTCGGTGGCGCTGGTGGAGAAGCGCGACTTCGCCGCGGGGACCTCGAGCCGCTCGAGCAAGCTGATCCACGGCGGGCTGCGCTACCTGGAGCAGGGAGAGATCGGGCTGGTGCGCGAGGCGCTGCGCGAGCGCTCGCTGCTGCTCAACGTGCTGGCGCCCCACCTGGTGCAGCCGGTGCCGTTCCTCGTGCCGCTGACCGGGCACTGGCAGCGCGCGTACATCGGCGCCGGGATGGTCCTGTACGACTCGCTGGGCGGGCATGAGGGCCTGCCGCGCCACCGGCACCTGACGCGCCGGGGTGCGCTGCGGGTGGCGCCGGCCCTGCGCCGCGAGGCACTCGTGGGCGCGATCCAGTATCACGACGCGCAGGTCGACGACGCCCGTCACACGGTCACCGTGGCCCGCACGGCGGCGAGGTTCGGCGCGGCGCTGGTGTCGAACGCGACGGCCATCGCCTTCCTGCGCGAGGGCGAGCGGGTGACGGGGGTCCGCGTGCGCGACGAGACGACGCGTGACGAAGTCGCGGTGCGTGCGCGCGAGGTGGTCAACGCCACCGGCGTGTGGACCGACGACGTGCAGCAGGAGGCCGGCGAGCGCGGCAAGTTCCAGGTGCGCGCGTCCAAGGGCATCCACCTGGTCGTCCCGCGCGACCGGATCCAGCTCGACACGGGGCTGATCCTGCGCACCGAGACGTCGGTGCTGTTCGTGATCCCGTGGGGCCGCCACTGGATCGTGGGCACCACCGACACCGACTGGAACCTCGACAAGACCCACCCGGCGGCCAGCGCGACCGACATCGGCTACCTGCTCGAGCGCGTCAACCGCGTGCTCGCCCAGCCGCTGACCCGCGAGGACGTGGAGGGTGTCTACGCCGGGCTGCGGCCGCTGCTCACCGGCGAGTCGGAGTCGACGAGCAAGCTGAGCCGCGAGCACACCGTGGCGGTGCCGGTGCCGGGCCTGGTGGCCGTGGCCGGCGGCAAGTACACGACCTACCGCGTGATGGCCCGCGACGCGATCGACGCCGTGGCCCGCGGCCTGGACCGCGCCGTGCCGCCGTCCGTGACCGCGACGATCGAGCTACACGGCGCGTCCGGCTTCCGCGCGCTGTGGAACCGCCGCGAGCGGATCGCGGAGGCGGGCGGGCTGCACGTCGCCCGGATCGAGCACCTGCTGCGCCGGTTCGGCGCGGCGGTCGACGACCTGCTCGCGCTCGTCCGCTCGCGGCCGGAGCTCGGGCGGCCGCTGCCGGGCGCGGACGACTACCTCGCCGTCGAGGTCGTGTACGCCGCCTCGCACGAGGCCGCGCTCCATCTCGACGACGTGCTCACCCGCCGCACGCGGATCTCGATCGAGACCTGGGACCGCGGGGTCGAGGCCGCCGAGCCGGCCGCCCGCCTGATGGCCGACGTCCTCGGCTGGGACGACGCCCGGATCGCCCGCGAGGTCGACGTCTACCACGCCCGCGTCGCCGCCGAGCGCCGCTCGCAGGAGCAGCCGGACGACCGCGCGGCCGACCTCGCCCGGACGGCCGCGCCGGACGCGCGGGTGGTCAGGCCGGCAGCGGGAACAGGCGCTTGAAGCGCGCGACCGCGGCCCGGGCGCCCGTGACGGTCGCGCCGTCGAGCGCCCGCCCGTGCCAGAGCCAGCCGGCCAGCGCCCCCGGCTCGCCCGCGAGCACCGCGTCCGGGGCGTCGGCCGAGCCCCGCACGGCCCGCAGCGTGGCCCCGTCCGGCTCGACGGTGAACCGCTGGTCGCGCAGCCGCAGCTCGAACCGGCCGCCCTTTCCGTCCGGCGCGTAGAGCGTCTTCAGCGCGATCACGAACGCGTCGACGCCGAGGTCCGCCTCCTCCGGGCCCGGCGCGGCGCTGCCCCAGCGGCCCAGGGCGAGCACGACCGGCTCCAGCGCCGCGCCGCGCTCGGTGAGCTCGTAGACCTTCGACGCGGCGGGCGGCGGCAGGGTCGCGCGGCGCACGATGCCGGCGGCCTCGAGCTCGCGCAGGCGCTGGGCGAGCACGTCCGGGCCGACGTTCGGCAGCCCGGCGCGCAGGTCGGTGAAGCGCTTCGGCCCGAGCAGCAGCTCGCGCACCACCAGCAGCGCCCAGCGCTCGCCCACCACGTCCAGCGCGCGGGCGATCCCGCAGCGGTCCCCGTAGCTTCTCATCGGCGAAACAGATTAGCTGGTTGGTTTCTCCAACTCTATGATACGCTGCGCCAATGAGCGAACGAGACGGATACGAGAACGGCGTCCCCTGCTGGGTCGTGGCCCTCCAGCCCGACTGCCACGCGGGCGCGGAGTTCTACGGGGCCCTGTTCGGCTGGGACACCAGCCACTACGAGAACCGCTTCTTCACCGCCCGCCTGCGCGGCCGCGACGTGGCCGCGGTGGCGCCGCTGCCGGACACGAAGCCGCCGGCCGCGTGGATCACGAACGTCTACGCCGACGACCCCGACGCCACCGCCGCCAAGGCTCGCGGGGCCGGCGGGACCGTGCTCGCCGAGCCGTTCGACAACTCGCAGGGCCGGCTCGCGGTCATCCAGGACCCGACCGGCGCCGTCTTCGGCGCCTGGCGCCCCGCCGGCGTGACCGGCGCGCAGGTCGTCAACGAGCCGAGCGCCTGGGCGATGAGCCGGCTCGACACGCCGGACCCGGATGCCGCCGCCGCGTTCTACGGGCACGTCTTCGGCTGGACGACCGAGGCGTTCGGCCCGGTGACGATGTTCCGCCTGCCCGGCTACGTCGGCGGCGAGCCCGAGCAGCCGGTGTCGCGTGAGGTGGTCGCGCTGATGTCCCAGGCCGACGGCCCCGCCCGCTGGCTCCCCGACTTCTGGGTGAGCGACGCCGACGGCACGGCCGCGCGGGCGGGCGAGCTCGGCGGCGCGCAGCTGGCCGGCCCGTTCGACACGCCGATGAGCCGCACGGCCATGCTCGCCGACCCGTTCGGCGC
>JAICUS010000011.1 GCA_025935735.1 Solirubrobacteraceae bacterium
GCGGCCGGGGCGGTGGCCGAGAAGATCGCCGGGATGGACCGTGTCGCGGTGATCGCCGAGCCGACGCTGCAGACGTGCGTCGCGGTCGTGGGCGCGCTGGCCGCGGGTGTGCCGATCGTGCCGATCAACCCGAAGTCGGGCGAGCGCGAGCGCGAGCACATCGTTTCTGACAGCGCGCCGGACGCGTTCCTGGACGACCTCGACCTCGAGGCGAGCGGCGGCTGGCCGGACGAGCCGGATCCCGAGAGCCCGGCGATCGTGGTCTACACGTCGGGTACGACCGGCCCGCCGAAGGGTGTCGTGATCCCGCGCCGGGCGATCGCTACCAACCTGGACGCGCTGGCGATCGCGTGGGAGTGGACCGGCGAGGACGTGGTCGCGCACGCGCTGCCGCTGTTCCACGTCCACGGGCTGATCCTCGGCACGCTCGGCCCGTTGCGCCGCGGCGGCGCGTCCTGGCATCTGGGCCGCTTCTCGCCCGAGGCCGCGGCGCAGGCGCTCCAAGAGCGCGCGACGATGCTGTTCGGCGTCCCCACGATGTATCACCGGCTCGCCCGGTCGCCGGCCGCCGCGGGCCTGAAGGCGGCCCGGCTGGTGGTGTCGGGCTCGGCCGCATTGCCCGCCACCCTGCACGCCCGGATCGAGCAGGCGTGCGGGCAGCGGATCGTCGAGCGCTACGGCATGACCGAGACGCTGATGAACACGGCGATCCGGGCGGGCGGCGAGCGTCGCGCGGGGACGGTCGGCCCGCCCGTGGACGGCGTCGAGTTGCGCCTGGTCGACGACGACGGCGCCATGCTCGACGTGGCCGACGACGAGACGGTGGGCGAGATCCAGGTCCGCGGACCGAACCTCTTTTTGGAGTACCTCAACCGCCCCGACGCCACCGCCGAGGCCCACACGGACGGCTGGTTTGCCACCGGCGACATGGCCACGCGCGCCGAGGACGGCTACATCCGCATCGTCGGCCGCCGCGCCACCGACCTGATCAAGAGCGGCGGCTACAAGATCGGCGCCGGCGAGATCGAGAACGCGCTGCTCGAGCACCCCGGCGTCGCCGAGGCGGCGGTGACCGGCGAGCCCGACGACGACCTGGGCGAGCGGATCGTCGCCTGGATCGTCCCGGCGGGCGACGAGAAGCCGGGCGAACGGGAGCTGGCCGACCACGTCGCAAGGCTGCTCACCCCGCACAAGCGCCCGCGCGAGGTCCGCTATCTGGACGAGCTCCCGCGCAACGCCATGGGCAAAGTCACCAAGCGCGCCCTACGGCCGCAGTAGCGCCCGCGGGCTGCGACGCCGCAGGCCTGTGGGTCACGCCGGGGCTGTAGAGCGACGGTCGCGTCTGTGAGTTGCTCGGAGTGTTGCTCAGTCTGCTCCCCAGAATGCTCCCCGGGGCCTGTCACCCCGCCGCTGCCAAGGCCGGTCGAGTTCAAGCGCGACGACCGGCTGCAGGACGTCGCCGCCGGCGATGTTCAGCCCGGGCGCCAAGCCAGGCTCGATGTCGATCGCAGCCTCGATCCCGCGCTCTGCCAGCAGGCACACGTAGGGCGGCGCGGCGTGATCAGGTCCAGCCTCCAGGTGACCCGTACCGCGCCGGGCATGCTCGTCTCGCAAGATTCGATGATGCCGTCGACGACGCGCTCATCGGTGTCAGCAGTTGCAGGCTGCCGTCCGGCGACTCGATCGTCTCGTACCCAATGGCACGTCGCGCGCGGGGCAGCCAGGCCGCGGGCCAGCTCGAGTTCAGGGCTCGGCGACCAGCTCCCGCGAAGCCTGTCTGGACGCCGCATCGCGAGCGTCAGGCGGACCGGCGAGGGACGCGGTCGACAAGTCGGGCCGCGCGCTCAACCGCCTCGGCCTGGTGCCGCGCCAGCTCCTGGCCGTCGGAACCCGCGATGTGCTCGACGAAAGGATCCTCCAGGGCCGTCCGCACGCCGGCCAGCGTCTCGACCACCGCGTGCCCGCACAGCGGCGAGAGGTGGGCGGAGTAGCCGCCCTCGTGCGCGCAGACCACCCGTCCGGCACAGCAGAGGGCGGCCGCGTCCATGACCATACGAGTGAGCTGCCGGTAGGAGTCCGAGTGGAGCATCATGCGGCCGAGCGGATCCATGCCGGCGGCGTCGAAGCCGCTGGCGACGACGATGAGCTCCGGGCCGAAGCGGCGCAGCGCCGGCACGACGACGCGCTCGAAGGCGGCCACGTACGCGCCGGTGCCGCAGCCCGGAGGCAGCGGGATGTTGACGTTCGCCCCGGCGCCGGCTCCGGCGCCGGTCTCCTCGAGGCGCCCGGACCCGTGCGGGAAGCCGCCCGACTGGTGGATCGAGATCGTGAGAACGTCCGGGTCTCCATAGAAGGCCGCCTGCGTGCCGTTGCCGTGGTGCACGTCCCAGTCCACCACCGCCACGCGCCCGACGCCGCGCACGCGCCGGGCGTGCATGACGGCGATCGCCACGTTGCCGAAGATGCAGAAGCCCATGCCGCGGTCGGGCAGCGCGTGGTGCCCGGGCGGGCGCACGAGGGCGTAGGCGTTGTCGACCGTCTCGTCGAGGACGGCGTCGACGGCGGCGACGATCCCTCCGGCCGACAGCAGCGCCAGCTCGAAGGATCCGTGACCGAACGGCGTGGCGCCGCCCGCGTCGCCGCCGCCGGCGGCCGACAGTGTGCGGATGCGCTCGACGTAGGCGGGGTCGTGGAAGCGGCACACCTCCTCGACCGTGGCCAGGCGGGCCGCGATCGGCGTCAGCTGCGCCAGGAGACCGCTCACCTCGACGAGGCTGCGCATCCGCCGCTTGACCTCCGCGTTCTCCAGGTGCACGTGCGGCTCCAGCCACGGGCCCGGCGGCCGCACGCCCGCGTAGCGGCCGGTGTCGTGCCACAGGCAGCGCTCGTCCCAGACCCATCCCGTAGTCATCGCGCGCCCAGCCCGGCGAGTGCGGCGAGCGCCTCCAGCTGCTCGGCGTCGTCGAACATCGGCGTGAGCGCCAGGTGCTGCGCCCCCGCCGCCACGAGCTCGTCGAGCGCCTCCGCGCACCGCTCGGCCGGACCGGCGACGGCGACCTCGCGCGGCGGCCAGCCGGGGCCGTAGAGCCCGTCGAGGTATGCGTCGCGCCGCTGCCGTGCCCGTCGCCGGTCATCGTCGACGCGGATGTAGACGCGCTTGGAGATCGTGAACGCCGCCGGGTCCCGGCCGGCCGCCTCGAGCGCCCCCAGGACGGTCGCGCGCTGGCGGACGAAGTCCTCGCGGGTCGAGGAGCCCGCGCCCATCCAGCCGTCGCCGAGCCGCGCCGCCCGCCGCAGCGCCGCCGGGGAGCGGGCGCCGAACCAGACGGGCGGCCGCGGCCGTTGCCGCGGCACCGGGGTGACGGCCACGCCGTCGGCCCACCAGCGCACGCCGCGATGGACGACGCGCTCCCCGCGCCACAGCGCCTCGAGCAGGCCGTGGACCTCCTCGAAGCGCTCGGCGGTGGTGCCGCCCCCCGCCGCCGGCCCGTAGCTCGCGCGCGGCGCGCCCACACCCACCCCGGCGATCAGGCGCCCGCCCGACAGGCGGTCGACCGTCGCCATCCGCTTCGCCAGCACGACGGGATCGTGCTGCGGCAGCACCACCACGGAGATCCCGAGCCCGATCCGGTCGGTGACGGCCGCGACGTGGCTCAGCAGCTCCAGCCCGTCGAGCGCGGGGCTGCGGCTCAGCAGCGAGTCTTGGACCCAGCCGTCGGCGAACCCGAGCGCCTCGGCGCGCCGCGCGATCGTCCGGATCGCTCCGGGGTCGATCGCCTCGCCGGCGAAGACCTGCGGCAGGCCGATGCCGAACCGCGTCACGGCAGGCGCGCCACGTCGGCCACGCGGTGCGACCGCACGACCGGCAGCCGCCCCACGACGTCGGCGTACTCGGCGGCGATCCGCTGCACCAGCTCCCCCGCGGGAACGAGGTCGTCGATCAGCCCCGCGGACTGCCCGGCCTCGACCTTGCCGCGCGCGACGTCGCCCTCGGCCGCCGCCATGCGCAGCGTCGCCGCCGTGAACGCGAGCCGGCGGGACTCCAGGTCGGCGCCCTGGCGCTCCAGCTCGTCCATGCGGGTGGTGAACTCGTTCGCCAGCGCCCGGATCACGCCGAGGTCGCGCCCGACCGCACGCGTGTCCTCCACGCTCGCCGCCAGCACCGCGTCCTTGTACGCCGGGTGGACGTTCGCCTCCGGGCTGGCCAGGAAGCGCGTCCCGAACTGCGCTGCGCCGGCGCCGACCGCCAGCGCCGCCGCCAGGCCGGCGCCGTCGGCGAAGCCGCCGGACGCCACGATCGGGATTGCGGCGGTGGCGCGGGCGACCGCGCGCACGAGGACGAGCGTCGACACGGCCGACGCCGGGGGGTGCCCGCCGGCCTCGGCGCCGGCCACCGTCAGGCCGTCCACGCCGGCGTCCACCGCCTTGAGCGCGTGCTCCACGCCGGCGACGACGTGCAGGCACACGGTGCCGACGGCCTGGAAGCGCTCGAGGTAGCGGCGCGGACCGCCCTGCGAGGCGATGAGGACGGGCACGGGCCGGGCGAGCAGGAGATCGATGACCTCGTCCGCGCCCTTGCGGTACAGCGGCAGGTTGACGGCGAACGGCCGGTCGGTGCCCGCCCGCACGGTCTCGATCGCGCGCGCGAGGTCCGGCAGGCGCATCGGCCCGGCGGCGATGACCCCCAGGCCCCCGGCCCGCGAGACCGCGAGCGGCAGCTCCGGTGCGGAGGACGCCCACGACATGCCGGCCTGCACGATCGGCAGGTCAATGCCGAGCAGGCGGGTGACGTCCGTCTCGATCCTCATGCCTGGAGCAGCTTTCGCGCGTAGTCCGCGAGGTGGCGCTTCTGCACCTTGGAGCTGGCGGTCACGCCGAAGCCCTCGAAGCTGTCGAGGACGTGCAGGTAGCGCGGGACCTTGAAGCCGGCCATGCGCTCCTTCGCCCACGCCATCAGCTCGTCGGGCTCGACCACGCCGCGCCGGTTGAGGATCACGAAGGCGAACGGGACCTCGATCAGCCGGTCGTCCGGGACCCCCACCACCACGGCCTGGCGGACCTCCGCGTGCTGATGCAGGACGTCCTCGACCTCGGCGGGCGCCACGTTCTCGCCGCCGACGCGGATGAGCTCCTTCGTGCGTCCGACGAACTCGAGGCGCCCGTCCTCGCCGAGCCGGCCGAGGTCGCCGGTCGACAGCCATCCGTCGTCGCTGAGCGCGGCGGCGGTCTCCGCCGGCATCTCGTGGTAGCCCTGCATGACGCTCCAGCCGCGCACCAGGATCTCGCCGGTCTGCCCCGGGGCGGTCGCCCCGCGGATGCGGATCTCCACACCGGGCTGGGGCAGCATGCGACCGCTGACGCGCACCTCCTCCGGCTCCCACCAGCATGACTGCGCGACGTTCGGCGACGCCTCCGAGAGCCCGTAGCCGACGACGCACTCGCGCGCGCCGAGCTCCTCGATGGTCCGACGGACGATCGTCGGCGACGCGGCGAGCCAGCCGCCGCGCAGGGCCAGCCGGCGGCGCGGCCGGTCAGGGTGGCTGAGCAGCATGAGGCCGATCGTGTCGTTGCCGGAGAAGTGCGTGCAGCGCTCCTGCTCCATGAACTGCAGGGCCTCACCGGCCTGGAAGCGCTCGGTCGTGACGAGCGTGGCCACGTGTTGCACGCATGACAGGATCGACAGCGTCGTGCCGGCGACGTGGAAGAACGGCCGGGCGCTGTAGAGGCGGTCGCCGGCGCGCAGCCCCATCCGCGACCCCGAGAAGAAGCCGTTGGCGCACATGCTGCGGTGACGCAGCAGCACGCCCTTGGGCGCCGCGGTGGTGCCGGACGTGTACTGGATGAGCAGCGTGTCGTCGGGCGTGCAGACGGGCGCGGGAGGCCCGGCCGCCGCGGCCAGGAAGTCCGGCCAGGCGCGCGCGCCCGCGGGGACGTCGGAGCCGACCACCACCACCGAGTGCAGGTCGGGGAGCGCCGGGTCCGGCAGCGCCCGGTCGACGGCGGGACAGACCGTGCGCAGCATCTCCACGAAGTCGATGCGCAGCAACCGATCGGCGATGAACAACAGGCCGGCGCGCGACTGGCGCAGCACGTGGGCGAGCTCGCCGGCCCGGAAGCGCGTGTTGACCGGCACCGCCACGGCGCCGACCGAGCCGACGGCGAGGAACAGCGCCACCCACTGCGGCCCGTTGCCGAGGCAGATCGCGACGTGGTCGCCGCGGCCCACGCCCGCGGCCGTCAGGGCACCGCGGATGGTTCGGACCTGCTCGGCGAGCTCCCCGTAGGTGCTGCGCCCGGCCGGCGTGACCACCGCCTCGAGCTCCGGCGCGATCGCCGCCGCGCGCTGCAGGGCGTCCGCGGCGGTGAGCGGGCAGACGCCCTCCGGGATCACGGGCGGCTCCGTGCGCCGTCACCGCCGCTCGAGGCCTCGTCGAAGCGCTCGACGCCCTCGCGCCAGCCGTCGTCGGCCAGGCAGCGGTCGATCGCCGCCAGCTCGACCCGGATGCCCCGCGGCAGGTCGACGCCCTCCCCCAGGTCGACCGCCTGCTTGGTGAGCGCGAGCGCGAGCGCCGGTGCCCGCTCGATGGCCGCGGCGATCTCCCGGCCGGCGTCGCCCAGCGATCCCTCGGCCACGACGCGTACGACGAGGCCCACGCGCTCGGCCTCGCCGACGTCCATGACCCGGCCGGTGAACAGCAGCTCCTTCGCCCTGCGCTTGCCGATGACCCGCTGCAGCCGCTGCGTCGCGCCCACGGTCCCCCAGTGGGCTTCGGGGAAGCGGAACGTGGTGTCGGGCGCGGCGAGGATGAAGTCGCAGCTCATGGCGATCTCGCCGCCCGACCCGACGACCGGGCCGTGCACGAGCGCGACCACGGGCTTGCCGCAGCGCTCGATCGCGTCGTAGGCGGCGAAGGACGCGAGCCTGCGCCGGCGCACCCACTCGGCGTCGCGCCCGGCGCGCTCGCGCAGGTCGGCCCCCGCGCAGAACGCGGGGCCGTTGGCGCGCAGCAGGACCACCCGCACGCCCGCGTCGCCGTCGAGTCGCTCGAACGTCTCGCGCAGGGCCAGGCACATGGGCAGGTTCAGCGCGTTGCGCGCCTCGGGCCGGTCGAGGACGACCTCGGCGACCCCGCCGTCGCGGATCGTCAGGACCGGCTGGTCGCCGTTCACCCGATCACCCCTTCCCCGCGCAGCGCCGAGATCGCCTCCGGGCCGAGGCCGAGCTTCTCGCGCAGGACCTCCTCCGTGTCGGCGCCCAGGAGCGGCGGCGCGGCGGCCACGCCGGCGTCGGAGCCGTTCAGGCGCAGCGGCAGCCCGAGCGCGGGGAACGCGCCCTCCGAGGGATGGTGCAGCTCGCGGACCATGCTCCGGGCGTGCGTGTGCGGATCGCTCAGCGCCTCGCGGACGGTCTTGACCTCGCCGACCGGCACGCCCGCGTCGCGCAGGGTGTCCGCGAGCTCCGCGCGCTCGCGCCGCGCGGCCGCGGCGCGCATGGCGTCCATCACCCGCGCGCGCTCGGCCACGCGACCCGCGTTCGTGCGCAGCGCCGGATCGGCAGCGAGGGCCTCCAGGCCGAGCACGGCGCACACCGCGGGCCAGTGCTGGTCGCTGGCGCTGATGTGCAGCCAATGGCCGTCGGCGCACTCGAACGCGGCGGACGGCACGCGCCCGGGGTGCTGGGTCCCCGCGCGGACGGGATCCTCGTCGAGCGCGAACAGGCGCGCCGCCGCGAGGCTCAGCAGGCTGAGCTGCACGTCCATCATCGCCAGGTCGACGTGGCATCCGCGCCCGGTCGAGGAGCGCTGGGCGAGCCCGGCCATGACGGCGATCACGATCCACAGGCCAGACGTCATGTCGGAGACCGGGATCCCGGCCTTCGCCGGAGGACCGTCCGGATGGCCGGTCAGCGACATGATCCCCGACAGCGCCTGGAAGATCGTGTCGTAGCCCTTGCGGTCGCGATAGGGCCCGTGCTCGCCGAACCCCGTGCAGGACACGTGCACGAGGCCGGGGTTGTGCTCGCAGAGCAGCTCGTAGCCCAGGCCCATCTCCGCCATCTTCCCCGGCAGGAAGTTCTCGACGACCACGTCGGCGCGCACGGCCAGGTCGCGCGCGATCTGCCGGCCGCGGGCTGACTTGAGATCCAGCGTCACCGATCGCTTGCCGCGGTTGAAGGCGAAGAAGTAGGCGCTCTCGCCGTGGCGCAGCCGGGGCTCGAAGCCGCGCGACTCGTCCCCGCCGTCCGGCCGCTCGACCTTGATCACCTCGGCGCCGAGCTCGGCGAGGATCTGCGTCGCCATCGGTCCGGCGAGCACGCGCGAGAAGTCGAGGACGGTGATGCCCGCCAGCGGCCCGGCGCTCATCTCGCGAACCCGCGCATCAGGGCGTTGACGTCGCGGCCCGCGCGCATGGCCTCCTCGAAGCCGAGGTCGGCGACGCGGTAGAACAGGCCCTTGGTCGCGGCGAGCGCGACGGGGCTGGCCGCGGCCCACGCCGTGGCGATCTCCAGACCGGCGTCGAGCGCGTCCTCGGGCTCGACGGCGCGGTTGGCCACCCCCAGCTCGTGCAGCTCGGCCGCGGAGAGCAGGCGCCCCGTGCTGATCAGCTCGAAGGCCACCTTGCGTGGAAGCTGCCGCTGCAGACCCGTCATGACGATCGCCGGCACGATCGAATGCCGCAGCTCGGGGTAGCCGAACCGCAGATCGCCGGCGGCGACCATCATGTCGCAGCCGATGGCCAGCCCGGCGCCGCCCCCGAGCGCGGCGCCGTGGACCACGGACACGATCGGCTTGGTCAGCTGCTGCAGCAGCATCTGCGTGCGCGAGGTGAGCTCCGCGCGCCGCAGCACCGCGTCCTGGTGGGAGGGGGTGAGGTCCGCGAACTCCGTGATGTCCGCGCCCGCGCAGAAGGCGCGTCCCGCGCCGGTGAGGACGATCGCGCGGACCGCCTCGTCTGCGTCGGCGGCCTGCAGCGCGTCCTGCAGCGCCTGGGTGAGCGCCGTGTCGAGGGCGTTGAGCTTCTCGGGCCGGTTCAGCCGCAGGATGCGCACCGCCTCCCGGTCCTCGGTCACCAGCACGCCGGCGGCGGTCCGCGTCTCACCCATGCCCGATCACCGCCTCCGCCGCAAGGCCGAAGCCGGCGCGGGCCACCGCGCTGTGCAGCTCCCGCCCGAGCGCCTGCTCGCAGGCGCGCGACGCGACCATGATCCTGTCGAGGTCCAGGCCGGTGTCGATGCCCATCGACTCGAGCAGGTTGACCAGATCCTCGGTGGCGACGTTGCCGGTGTGGCCACCGCCGTAGCGGATCCGGGCGGGGTGCCCGCCGACCCCGCCGAACGCGCTGTCGAAGGCACGGCACCCGGCGTCGAGCGCGGCGACGCAGTTGGCGACACCGGCGCCCCGGGTGTCATGGAAGTGGGCCACGACGGGGCACGCGCCGTCGTCCGCCAGCCGGCGCAGCAGCCGCGCGACCGAGACCGGCGTGGCCAGGCCCGTGGTGTCGCCGAGCGTCACCCGCTCGACGCCCAGCTGGGCGAACCGCTCGACGTCGGCGGCGACCCGGCCGGGGTCGACGGCACCCTCGAACGGGCACCCGAACGCGACGGAGACGACGCCGACCAGGGCGAACCGGCCGTCCGCGGCCCGCGCCATCTCGGCGACGGTCTCCCACTGACGTTCGCGCGTGGTGCGCAGGTTGCGCTGCGTGTGCGACTCGGTGGCCGACACGAGCACGCTGAGCTCGTCGGCGCCGTGACCGGCCTCGAGATCCCGCATCGCGCGCTCGACCGCGCGCACGTTCGGGCACGTCGCCTTCAGCGCGACGCCGGGGCGGCGCGCGACGCCGGCAAGCACCGCGCTCGCGTCACGCAGCGCGGGCACCCGCTCCGGATGGCTGTAGCCCGTGGCCTCGATGCGCGTGAAGCCCGCGTCGGCGAATGCGTCGAGCAGGCCGATCTTCACCTCCGTGGCGAGGAAGGCGGGCTCGTGCTGGAGCCCGTCGCGGGCGAAGCACTCGCAGATCGTGACCCGGTCGGCGGCCATGCGCCTCACAGCCCCGCGCCCAGCGGCGTCCGCGTCCGCGTCACCGCGGGCCCGCCCTCGGGAGGGCGCGGCGCGGCGGTGGGGATGAGCGACTGGCAGCCCGGATCCCAGCTCACGACCACTGACTCGCCCGGCATGACCCGCGTGGCGTCCGCGACCGACCGCATCGCCGACCCCGTGCTCCCGTCGGGGAAGCAGAGGCCGATCCGGTGATGGCTGCCCACGTACATGATGTCGCTCACGATGGCCTCGATCCGGTTGTGACCGCCGGGCACCGTCGCAGCGGCGCCGTGCAGCTCCAACCGCTCGGGGCGGACGAGGATCGCGACCTCGCCGCCGGGTGCGGCCGCGCCGGCGCCCACGCGCAGCTTGACCGCGCCGCAGTCCAAGACCGTCGCGCGGCTGTCGAGACGGCCCGTGAACAGGTTCGACTCGCCCAGGAAGCGCGCCACGAACAGCGTGGCCGGCCGCTCGTACAGCGCGGTCGGCGTGCCGACCTGCTCCACCCGGCCCTCGTTGAACACCGCGATGCGGTCAGAGAGCGTCAGCGCCTCCTCTTGGTCATGGGTGACGAAGATGAACGTGATGCCCAGCTCGCGGTGCATGCGCGCGATCTCGCGGCGCAGCTGGTCGCGGAGCTTCTTGTCGAGGGCGCCGAGCGGCTCGTCCATGAGCAGCGCGCGCGGGCGGTACACGACCGCCCGGGCCAGCGCGACGCGCTGCTGCTGACCGCCGGAGAGCTGCTTCGGCGCCCGGTCGCCGTACGGCACGAGGTCGACCAGCGCGAGCGCCTCCTCGACCCGGCGCTCGATCTCCGCCTTCGCCAGGCCGCGCTGCTCGAGCGGGAACGCGACGTTGCGCCGCACGCTCATGTGCGGGAACAGCGCGTACTGCTGGAACACGACGCCGAGGTTGCGCTTGTGCGGCTTGAGCCGGCTGATGTCGCGGTCGTCGACGAAGATCGACCCGGCTGTCATCGGCGTGAAGCCCGCGATCATCGAGAGCATGGTCGTCTTGCCGGAGCCGCTCGGGCCCAGGAACGTCATGAACTCGCCCGGCGCGATGTCGAGCGAGATGTCGTCCGCGGCCGGCCGGGCCGCGACCGAGTAGCGCTTGGTCACGCCCTCGATCCGGATCCCGTGACCCCCCGCGGAGAGGGAACGGTCGTCGGTCATGGTTCACTCCGGCGTCGTGCGAGTTGGCCGAGCAGCAGCACCGCGGTCGTCGCGACCACGACGAGGCTCGACGCGGCGGCGATGGTGGGATCGATCTCCAGCGTGATGCTCTCGTACATGAGGACCGGCAGCGTCTTGAGCTGCGGCGTCTGCAGGAACAGCGCGATGACGACCTCGTCGAGCGAGGTCACGAACGCGAACACGAAACCCGACAGGACGCCCGGCGCCAGCAGCGGCAGCGTGACCCGCCGGAACGTCGTCCACGGCCCCGCGCCGAGGCTGGCCGAGGCCACCTCGACCGTCCGGTCGTAGCCGGCCAGGCTGGTGCCGACCGCGATGACGACGAGCGGCAGCGCGAGCATCGTGTGCGCCATGACGAAGCCGGTCAGCGTGCCGTTGAGCTTCCACCGCAGGAACACGGCGTAGATCGCGATCGCGACGACGATGCCGGGCATGATCAGCGGCGCCATCATCAGCGAGCGGATCGCGCCGCGGCCCCGGAAGCGCGACCGGTCGAGCCCCACCGCGGCCGCCACGCCCAACGCCGTCGCCAAGGCCCCGACGAGGAGCCCCACCTCGAGCGAGTGCCACAGGGCCGCCCGCCACTCGGCGGAGTTGAAGAACTCGCCGTACCAGCGCAGCGACCAGTGCGAGGGAGGGAACTCGAACGTCGTCGACGCCGAGAAGCTCATCGGGATGACCACGAGCGTCGGCGCGAGCAGCAGCACGGCGACCACCACCACCCACGCGCGCAGCCCCCAACCGAGGCGCGTGCTAGCCACGGTCCACCGCCTCCCCGAAGCCGGTCGCCGGCCGGGCGATCCGCGTCACCGCGAACACCACCGCGAGCGTGACGACCAGCAGGACCGTGCCGAACGCTCCGGCACCGGGGAAGTCGAGCAGGCTGTTGACCCGCGTGGCGATGACCTGCGAGACGAGCGCCTGCTGCGGCGATCCGAGCAGCGCCGGGGTGATGTAGAACCCGAGCGTCAGGATGAACACCAGGGAGAACCCGGACACGATCCCGGGCAGCGACAGCGGCAGGAAGACCTTGCGGAACGCCCGGCGCCGGGGCGCGCCCAGGCTGGTCGCCGCGTCGAGCAGCCGCGGGTCGATCGAGGCCATGGAGCTGTAGAGCGGCAGCACCATGAACGGCAGCATCACCTGCACCATGGCCACCGTCACGCCGGCCACCGACCCGAGCAGGACGACGCCATCGAAGCCGAGCCACGTGAAGAAGCGGTCGATCACGCCGTCGCGCTGCTCGAGCAGGTACCAGGCGAAGTTGCGCGCCATCAGGCTCGTCCAGAACGGGAGCAGGACGAGCACCGTCAGGATCCCGCGAGCGCGCTGCCCGACCCGGGTCATCGCGTACGCGTACGGATAGGCGATGACCAGCGTGACGACGGCGACGATGAGGCCGGTGCGCAGCGTCCGGAGCAGCACGCGCACCGACACGTCATCGCCGAGCAGGTCCGAGTAGTGCCCGAAGCCGAGGCTCGGCTCGCTGAAGCTCCGCCAGACGATGAGCGCCAGCGGATAGACGAAGAAGACGAGCAGGGCCGCGATGGCCGGAAGGACCAGCCAGGCCGGCACGGGGCGCCTGCGCACGAGGGCGCCGAGCCCGCCGCCGGCCGCGGTGTCCGGTTCGATCGTGGCCGTGCTCATCCTCGTCTCTCCGCGGCGGCGATCAGCCGGAGGTCCAGCGCGTCCAGGCCTCGACCGTCTTCGCGCGGTTCTTCGTCCACCACTGGGCGTCGACCGGCACCTGGATGGCCTGGTGCTCCGGCGAGAACGCGTTCACCTCCCGCTGCAGCGGGTCGGTGATCTTGGGCTTCGCGTTCACGTTCGCCGCACCTGCGCCCGAGCGCTCCGCGAAGCCGGCGCTCTGCTCGGGCTGGGAGGCGTAGCGGATGAACTGCTGCGCCAGGTCCGCATGCGGGGCGCCCTTGGGGATGACGAGCACGTCCCAGGTGACGGGGACGTGGTCCCACACCGGCTTCCAGTTCGTGCCTCCGGCCTTCAGGACCGAATACGCGCGGGCGCTCACGACGAGCGCCATGTCGGCCTGGTTGCCCACCATCGCCTGCTGTTGCGCGCCGTACGTCGGCGAGAGGATCAGATCCGACTTGATCCGGTCGAAGGCCTTCAGCGCCCGGTCGACGTCCAGCGGATACAGCGCGTCGGGCGCCACGCCGTCGCCCATCAGCGCCGCCTCGAGGTTCCCGATGGTCGGGTCGGCGGAGAAGATCACGCGCTTGCCCGGGAACGCCTTGGGGTCGAAGAAGTCGGCGAGGCCGGTCGGCGGCTTGTCGCCGTAGGTCTTCGCGTTGTACATGAACAGCAGCCCGAACAGGGCGTCCGGCACGCCGCACGAGCTCAGCGTGCCCTTCGGGAAGGCGCCCGCGAGCGATCCCACGTCGATCTTCTCGACCAGCGTGCCGCAGTTCTCCTGCGGGAAGAACGCGTCGGTGTCGACGACGTCCCAGCTGACGTTGTTCGCCTTGACCATCGTCGTCAGCTTCGCGTTGTCCGACGGGCCGGCGATCGTGATCTTCCCGTTCTGCGACTGCTCGAACGGCTTCAGCCAGGCCGCCTCCTGGGCGTCCTGATACGTGCCCGCGCCGTAGGAGACGAACGTCAGCTCCTTGCCGCCCGAGCCGCTCGAGGCGGCGCCGTCCGACCCACCACATGCCGTCAGCACGGCACTCGACGCGCAGACCATGACCATGGCCGCGACGCTCATTCTCCGCATCTCTAGACCTCTCGGATCGCTGTTGTCAGCTCTTCCCGCAGGCCCGCACGTGCGCGTCGAGGACGCGCACGAGGCGGTCTGCCTGACCGTCCGTCATGACCAGCGGCGGGGACAGCACGATGCTCGTGCCCGACGCGCGGACGATGACCCCGTCGGCGCGCGCTCCCGCCTGCACGCTGGAGGCGTCGTCATGGAGCTCGACGCCGAGCATCATGCCCACGCCGCGGACCTCCAGGACGTGCGCGAGCTCCGCCAGCGGCGCCAGGCCCCCGAGCAGGCGCTCGCCCAGCTCCCGGGCGCGCGCCAGCAGCCCCTCGCGCTCGAGGATGTTCAGGTTCTCCAGCGCGACGGCCGCGCCGACCGGGTGGCCGTTGTACGTGAAGCCGTGCAGGAACGCGGCTCCGTCGGCCAGCTCCAGGACCCGCCGTCCGACGAGGACGGCGCCGAACGGGATGTACCCGCTGGACAGCCCCTTCGCGGTCACGATCATGTCCGGCTCGACGCCGTAGCGCTCGCAGGCGAACCAGTGGCCCGTGCGGCCGAACGCCGTCACGATCTCGTCGGCGATGAACAGGATGCCGTGGCGGCGGAGGACCTCCTGGACCCGCGGCCAGTAGCCGTCCGGCGGCGGCACCATGCCCCCCACCCCCAGCACCGGCTCCCCGATGAACGCGGCGATCCGCTCCGGACCGATCTCGGCGATGCGCCGCTCGAGCTCGGCGATCAGCACGTCCGTCGCGTCGTCGCCGATGAGGATGCCGTGCGGCTTGCTCAGGTACTCGATGCCGGGCATCAGCGGCCCATAGCCCGCCCGCAGCTTGTCGATCCCGGTCGCGGCCAGCGATCCCGCGCCCATGCCGTGGTAGCCGGCCGCGCGCGCGAGGACGATGTTGCGCTCCGGGCTGCCGGCGTTGTGGTGGGCCAGCCGGGCCAGCTTGATCGCCGTCTCGACGCCCTCGGACCCGCCCGAGGTGAAGAACACGCGCTCGATCGCGCCCGGGGCCAACTCGAGCAGGCGCTCGGCGAGGAGGATCGACGGCTCGTTGGAGTAGTCGCCGAACGACGAGTAGAACTCGAGCTTGGCGATCTGCCGCGCGGCGACCTCGGCGAGCTCCTGGCGCCCGTGCCCGACCGGGCACTGCCACAGCCCGCACGTGCCGTCGATGTACTCGCGGCCGTCGACGTCCCACAGCAGCGCTCCCTCCCCGCGCTCGAAGATCAGCGGCTCCATCGGCGCGCCGATCGTCGTGTGCGGGTGGATGATCGAGCGCGTGTCGGCGTCGGCCAGCCGGCGCGCGCGGTCCGTGCTTTCCGTCAGCGTGGTCATGCGACTCCTCCCAGCTTCAGCGCCACGGCCTTGGTCTCGAGGAACGCCTCGATGCCCTCGCTGCCGCCCTCGCGCTCCTGCCCGCTGTTCTTCATCCCGCCGAAGGGCAGCTCGGGCCGCACCGGCGCCGTGTCGTTGACGCCGATGACGCCGAAGCTCAGGCGGTCCAGCGCCTTCCAGATGCGGGCGAGGTCGCGGCCGAACACGTAGGCGGCGAGCCCGTAGGCGGTGCGGTTGGCCCGGTCGATCGCCTCGTCGTCGTCGTCGAAGCGGTACACCGGCAGGACGGGACCGAAGGTCTCCTCGCGGCTGATGAGCATCGACTCGTCGGCCCCGGTGAGCACGGTCGGCTCATAGAAGGCGCCGTCCAGCTCGCCCTCCCAGCGCCGGCCTCCCACCACGGCGTGCGCGCCGCGGGCCACGGCGTCCTCGACGTGGCGCTCGACCTTCTCGATCGTCGGCTCGTCGATCAGCGGCCCGACGCGCGTGCCGTCCTGCGCGCCGTGGCCGACCGGCAGCGCGGCGGCCTGCTCGCGGATGCGGGCGACGAGGTCGTCATGGACGTCGCGGTGCACGTACAGCCGGTTGATGGCGATGCAGCTCTGGCCGGCGTTCGTGAACTTCGCGGCGACGACGCCGGCCGCGGCGGCATCCAGGTCCGCGTCGGAGAACACGATGGCCGGGGAGTGGCCCCCCATCTCCAGCGAGATCCGGCGCAGCGTCCGGCCGGTGCCCCGCAGGAGGCCGAGGCCGACGTCCGTCGAGCCGGTGAAGCTGACCTTGCGCAGCCGGTCGTCCTCGAGCAGCGCGCCGACCACGGCGGCGGGATCGGACGTCGTGATGAGCTGCAGCACGCCGGGCGGCAGGCCGGCGCCGTCGATGATCCGCACCAGCTCGACGGCGATGAACGGCGTCTGCTCGGCCGGCTTGAGGATGATCGGGCAGCCGGCCGCGAGCGCGAGCCCGAGCTTGCGGACGGCCATGCTCGCCGGGAAGTTCCAGGGCGTGATCGCCAGCACGGGCCCGACGGGCGACTTCAGCACGAGCCCCGGCCCGTTCGGGGACGGCGGCACGACGCGGCCGTGGACGCGCCGGCCTTCCTCGGCGCTCCACTCGAGCATCCGCGCGCAGTTGGAGATCTCGCCGCGCGCCTCCGGCAGCGGCTTGCCGTTCTCGGCGGTCAGCAGCCGGGACAGCCGGTCCGCGGACGCGCGGATCTCCGCCGCGGCCGCCCGGAGGTGGCCGCTGCGCGTCTCGGCGTCGGTCGTCCGCCAGCGGTCGGCGGCGGCACACGCGGCCTCCAGCGCCTCGAGCGCGTCGCCGGCGTCCGCGTCGGCCGCCCGGCCGATGACATCGAGCGTCGCCGGATCCAGCACCTCGAAGGCGGCGGGCGCGCCGCGCCACGCGCCGTTGATCAGCAGCGTCTCGCCGCCCGGCCGGTCGAGCTCCAAGACCCGTGCGGCCGGCCGTTCTCTCGTGCTCATCCGTGTCATCCTAGGCTCAGGTGTTGTACTTGTCAACAGATGACATTATCAACAGCGGGACGAACCATGAAGCCGACGTACAGTCCAGCCATGACCGCACCGCCGCCGTCCGAGCCCCGGGCGCCGACCGCCGAGAAGGACGCCGCCGCTCCGCTCGCGATCACCGAGCTGCTCTCGTACCGGCTCAGCCGCACGGCGCGCGCGCTGTCGCGCAGCGCCGCCCTGCGCTACCGGCGGGAGTTCGGCGTCAGCCTGGGCGAGTGGCGGACGCTCGCCCTGCTCGGAGCGGAGGCTCCGCAGACGGTCAACCGGCTCGCGCGCCTGGCCGGCCTCGACAAGGCGCAGATGAGCCGCGTCGTCTCCAAGCTCGCCGACCGTGGCCTCGTGAGCCGGACACTGGGCCCCGGCCGCACGACCGAGCTCTCGCTCACAGCGGACGGCGACACCGTCTACCGGGGCCTGATCACCGCCGCCAACGAGCGCAACGAGGCGTTTCTCGCCTGCCTCGAGCTCGCCGAGCGCGAGGCGCTCGCCTCGGCGCTCACGAAGCTGACGGCGCTGGCCCGCTCGCTCGAGCGCGCCGAGCGCTGAGCCCGCGCCTCGTCAGCGCACCGCGTGCGGCCCGGCGTCGATGACGGCGCGGACCGCGTCGAGCTCGAGGTCGTACGGTCCCACGCGGGTCAGGAACCAGGTCGCGCCGGCGCGCGCCCACGGCTCCGGATCGTCTCCCGGCAGTCCCGCGACGACGACGTCGAACGGCTCGCCGCGCGGCCTCTCGCGCGCGACCCACGCGCGCAGCGTCTCGACGTCCGCCGGCCCGGTCAGGCCGATGGTGAACAGGCCGTCGTAGCCGGCCGCGCGCCGCACGGGCCTGCGGTAGGGCCAGCGCGAGGCGAGCCAGATCGGGATGTGCGCCGCGGGCTCGAAGCGCGCGCCGTCGGCGACGTAGTGCTCGCCGCGATGGTGCACCTCCTCGCCCGACAGCAGCGCGGCCAGCACCTCCAGGCCCTCGGTGAGCGCCGCGCCGCGCCGCGGGGCGTCGAGCTCCTCGCCGAAGCGCGACAACTCGCCGACGCCCCCGTCGTCGCCGATGCCGAACCCGAGGACGAGCCGGCCTCCGGAGAGCCGGTCGAGCGTCACCGCTTGGCGGGCGACCACCGCCGGGCGCCGGCGCGGCAGCGGCGTGACCATCGGCCCGAGCGCGATGCGCGACGTGGCCGCGGCCATCGCGGCCAGGCAGATCCACGGGTCGGCGATCTCGCGCACGGGCTCGGCGTAGAGCAAATGGTCCCACACGAAGACGCCGTCCCAGCCGGCCGCCTCGGCGCTCGCGGCCAGCTCGGCCATCACGGCCGCGTCGGCGAGCGGGCCGAACGGCGGGACGAACAGGCCCCGCTTCACTCGCGGGCCTCCGGAAGCGTCGGGTCGAGGTAGTGCTCGCGGATCGCCTTGACGATCGTCGCCTTGCGCCGGGTGGCGACGGCGTCGAGCAGCTTGCGGTGGCGGCCGGCCGCCTCGCGCAGGTCGATGCCCTGGGCCTCGAGCGAGGAGCGGATGAGCGAGCCCATCTGCCCGTCCAGCCCGTGCCAGAGCTCGACGACGCGCGTGCCGCCCCCGCGCTCGACGAGGATGCCGTGCAGGCGCGTGTCCGCCTCGACCATCGCCTCCAAGTCGCCCTCGTCGGCCGCCGCGTGCATCGCCCGCAGCGCCGCCTCGAGCGCCTCGAGCAGCGCGTCGTCGATGACGCCCAGCTCGGACGCGGCCCCCGCCTCCAGCACGTACCGGGCGAAGCAGATGTCGTGGATGTCGCTGGGGTCCATGCGGGCCACGAAGCAGCCGCGGCGCGGCGAGATCTCGATCAACCCGTCGTTCTTGAGCTCGCGCAGCGCCGAGCGCAGCGTGGTGCGGCTGACGCCGAACTCCTCGGCGAGCCTGACCTCCAGCAGCCGCGTCCCCGCCGGCAGCTCGTTGTTGATGATCCGCCGGCGCAGTGTCTGGCGCACCACCTCGGGCAGCAGCGGGTGGTGGATCGGCGCGGTCTCAGGACTGGCCACGCGCCACCTCTAGCAGGGTCGCCTCGCTCAGGCCGCAGTGGCCGTCGCCCTCCACGCGCATGTCGAAGCGCTCCGCCGGGCCGGTGAGCAGCACGGTGAGCCCCGGGCCGTGTCCCGGCAGCGGGCTGCCGCCGTGCACCACGAGGCCGATCGTCATCCAGCCGCGGCGGAAGCCGGCGTTGAAGCGCGCGTCCAGGTCGCTGACCGCCACCAGGTCGCCGAGCGCCAGCGCGGGCCCGTCGGGCGCGTCGGGCGGCCGCGGAAGCGAGAGCTCGAGGCTCCACAGCGGCGTCGGGCGGCCGATCCCGTTGCCGATGACGCGGCTGGACCACACACCGCGCACGCCGGCGCGGACGACGTCGGGGCCGGACACGACGCCGAGCGCCTCCAGCAGCCCCGGCGCCGCGTTGAGCGCCGTGACGCCCGGCGCGGGCGCCGCGGCGCCCTGGCCGCAGCCACGTACGGTCACCGCGTCGCCGGGGCGCAGGCGGCGCAGGTCCTCCGGTGCCAGCACCACGAGCACCCGCTCGCCCTCGCCGCGCTTGCCCAGCACCGCCCCGCGCGCTCCGGCCGCCTCGCCGGTCCGCACTTGCACGGGGTTGCCGACGCATGCCTGCGCGCACAGCGCGTGGGCGGCGGCGGGGTCGGCGTGGACGAGGCCGGCGCCCGGCGCCGCGTGGTCGGTCTCGGGCGCGGACGCGCTGTCGCCCAGCCGCAGCCCGAGCACGATCCCGCCGTCGCCCACGGGCACGTAGGGCTCGCCGTCGCGGCTCACGCGGAAGGGCTCCAGGCCCACCTCGGCCTGCTCGACCGTGCCGAGGAGGTTGGCCGCCACCAGCGCGCTCATGCATCAGCTCCGCGTGCGCTCGGCACCGCCTCTGGCGGTGTCGACCCAGTCGCCACTCTCCTGCCGAGGTCCGCCAGGAACGCGATGTTCGCGCCCGCGTCGAGGACCGGGCGGAACGCGTCCCGCGGCCCGCTCATGAGCGTCGACGGCCCCGGACCGTGCCCGAACAGCCGGCAGCTGCCCGTGCTGATGACGCCGATGGTCAGCCAGCCCGGGCGGTAGCCGCGGCCGAAGCGGTGATCCTGGTCCTCCAGCGCGACCAGGTCGCCGATCCGCAGCGACTCCAGGCCGAGCGAGAGGTCCTCGCCGAGACCGGCGTAGGCGCCCATAAGGTCCGTGTTGGCGTACTCGGAGATCATCCCCGCCCCCGCGCCGATCGCCTCCGGGGGGACGTGCGCGGCGACGTGCACCTCGAGCGCGCCGTCGTCCGCCGTCCCGCCCGCCATCGATTCCAGCAGCCGCGGCGAGACGTTCTTGACGCGGATCTCCGGATGGTCGGGCAGCGTCAGCCCCTGCCCCTGCGCGAACACCGTGACCTGGTCGCCCGTGGTCACCTCGCGCAGCGCCGCCTCGGCCATGTCGACGAGCACGTAGGCGTGCTGGCCGATCACGAACCCCTCGGCGCCGGTGGCCGGGCCGGACGCCACGCGAACGAGGTTGCCGACGCAGGCCAGGTACTGCAGCGCGTAGTTGGCCCCCTCCTCGCGGTGGCGGACCGAGAGCCCGGGCTCGACGTGGTCGCCCGCGTAGCCTGTCGCCGGGTCGCCGCAGTGCACGCCGAGCGTGACGCCGCCCATGCCGGGCAGGACGAACGGCGCGCCGTCGGGATCGACCCGGAACGCGTGGCCGTCGCCGAGGGGCGGCCACACCTCGCCGGCCAGGACCTGGGTGACCAGCCGGTCCGCGTTGCTGCGCACGTTCATGCCGTCACCTCCGCCGGGCGCGCGCCGAAGCGAAACCCGCGCACGCGGATCGCCGGCGCCGTCACGCAGCCGTTCCAGACGTTCATGACCGGCTGGCTGACGAGCCGGGCGCCGATCCCGTCCGTGCGCCGCAGCGCGCCGAGCACGTTCTCGGTGAACCGCCCGCCGGCCAGCGGCGCGGTGCGCCGTCCGTCCTCGATCCGAAAGCACGCGTCGCGCGTCGTGCCGAGGACGGTGCCCGTCTCGGCGTCGACGACGCGGTTGTACCAGAGCCGCTGGATGTAGACCCCGCGCTCGACGCCGGCGATCAGCTCCTCCTCGCCGGCCGCGCCGGCGGACATGACGAGGTTGGCCGCCTCGGGCTCCGGCGACTGCTCGCGGGCGATGTGGGCGTGGCCCGTGGAGACGCCGCCGGTCGCGGCGGCGGTGGCCAGGTCGCTGACCACGCCGCCCGTGCGACCGGCGCGGATGAGCGCGACGCGCTGCTTGGCGCTGCCCTCGAGGTCGAACGGGAACGGCAGCCCGACGTCGGCCAGCGCGTCGTCGGCCACGGTCACGGCCGCGTCGGCCAGCTCGCCGCCCGGGGCGCGCGCGACCGGGCCGATCCCCGCCTGCACCGCCGGGGCGGTGAAGCCGAACGCGGGCAGGAACCCGATCAGCTCGCCGGTGGCCAGGCCGCCGAACACGACGTCGCAGGCGCCGTCGGGCACGGGCACCGGCTCGCCGCCCGCGGCCAGCCGGGCCAGCGCCGCCTCGGCCCGCTCCGCCACGTCGAGCCGGTCGGCGTGACGCGAGAGATCGGCGAGGTAGGACGACAGCGGGCCGCACCGGTGGGTGAGCGAGAACCCGGCCTCGGTGGCCGCGGCGTACGCGCGCGCGCCGCCGCTGCCCGCCACCGCGAGCTCGGTGACCGCGCGGCTGAGCGTGCCGGTGGCCTCGGCGCCGGCCGCCGCCGCGCCGTCCATCAGCTCCGCCGCGAGCCGCGAGCGCGCGCCGGCGTCCCAGGCGGCGGTGGCCTCGCTCCACAGCGCGAGGTCGCGGGCCAGGTCCTGCGGTCCGGCCGGCGCGGGCGGCGGCGGGCCCTGGCCGTCGCGGCCGCGGGCCAGCTCGGTGGCGCGCGCGACGGCGTCGGGCAGCCGGCGCAGGTCGCTGACCGCGACGCGCGCCGCCCCGCGGCCGACCACCGCGCGGGCCATCGCCTGCACCTCGACGATCGTCTGCGGCTGGTGGATGCGGTCCACGGCGAAGCGCGTGTGCTCGCCGGAGCGCGCGGCAAGGAAGACATCCACGTGGTCGGCGCGCGCGCCGGCCACGGCGGCGTCGAGCGCGTCCAGCGCGCGGCCGGCGCCGATCCAGGGCGCGCTCATGCCACCCCGATCCGCACGTCGCGCACGAGCGTGGGCGCCGCGCCGTGCGACAGGAAGCCCCACTGCTTGGGCTCGCCCTTGCCGCACGGCATGCCGAAGGTGCGGAACTCCTCCGGGCCCGCGACCGCCTCCACGCCGCCCCAGAAGCGCGGCGTGACGCCGCCGTAGGAGAAGTCGCGGACCAGCCGCGTGCGCTTGCCGCCGCGGACCTCCCATGCCACCTCGGTGCCGAACTGGAAGCTCAGCCGCCGCGAGTCGATCGACCAGCTGCGGTTGTCGTCGATGTAGTAGCCGTCGCCCATCCGCTCGAGCAGCTCGTCCGTGCTGCCCTCGCCGGGCTCGAGGAAGACGTGCGTGGCGAAGCACAGCGGCAGCGCGGCCCAGCCGTCGGAGCGGGCCGCGCCGGTCGAGCGCCGGCCGAGCCGGGCGGCGCTGTCGCGGCTGGAGAGGAAGTTGGCCACCACGCCCTCGCGGATCAGCGGCGTGCGCACGGCCGGCGTCCCCTCGTCGTCGAATGCGAAGCTGCCGCGGGTGCCGGGCACGGTCGGGTCCGCGCTGACGTTCACCGCCGGCGAGCCGTAGCGCAGCGTCCCCACGGCGCCGGGCGCGATGAACGAGCGGCCGGCGAAGTTGGCCTCGTCGCCGAGGATGCGGTCGAGCTCGAGCGCGTGGCCCGTGGACTCGTGCACCTGCAGCGCCATCTGCGCAGGCCCGATGACCAGCGCGCTCGTCCCGGAGGCGGCCGCCGGGGCGCGCAGCAGCGCCGCGGCCTCGGCGCCGACCCGCGCCGCCTCGCTTTCCAGGCGCAGGCCGAGGACGTACTCCCAGCCCGCGGCGGCCGTGTTCCCGTGGAAGGAGTTGGGGAAGCTGCGGCGCTGCACCCGCCCGTCGCCGGCCGCCTGGCAGAGCACCATGGCGCCGCTCTCGACGAAGTGCTGGGCGTTGCGCGAGCCCTCGCTGTTGGCGAAGTGGCGGTGCTGGCGCTTGGCGTTGACGCCGGCCTGCGCGTGGACGACCGCGGGCTCGGCCAGCGCCGCCGCCAGCGCGTCCTGGACGACCGCCTCGCGCTCGGACGCGCGGACGGCGAACGGGTCGATCGCCACCTCGGTCGCGTGCCCGCCCGTCGCCGGCGAGCACGGCGGCAGGGTGACGCGGCGCACGCCCGCGGCGGCCGCGGCGCGCGCGTTGGCCACGGCGAGCCGCGCCGCGCGGCGCCCATCGTCCTCGCCGGCCAGCGGGATGGCGGCAAACCCCCAGGCGCCGTCGACCAGCGCGCGCACCCCGATGCCGGCGTTGCCCTCCACGCGCTCGTCCACCGGCCGGCCCGACACCGCGTAGAGCCGCAGCTCCTCGGTCTCGGACAGCCGCACGTCGGCGAACTCCGCGCCGAGCGCCGCCGCCTCCGCGAGCGCCTCGTCGAGCTCCGGCCCGGGTGCGGCGAGCGCGCCCCAGCGGTGCGCGTCAGACACCGGCGACCTCGGCGAACTCCTCGAGCGCGACCCAGCGGCGCTCGCGGGCCGCGCGCTCGAACGCGTTGATCGTGCGCTGCACGAGCGCGCCCTGGGCGAAGTCGCCCTGGTTGACGTCGCCGCCGGCGAGGATCTCGTCGGTGAAGTCCCGGACGAGGTTGGAGTAGAACAGCTCCGGCCACGGCTCGCGGCTCGTGCCGCCGGCGGGGAAATAGTCCTGCGGGATCTCGCGGGCGACGAACTCGACCGCGTCCTTGGTCGCCGTGTGGATCGTCTGGCAGATCCCCGCCTCCTCGACGAGCCGCACGATGATCGCGCCCTCGGAGCCGTAGATGCGCGCCTCGATCCCCGGGTAGTTGCCGACGGTCACGTAGGACGACTGGATCGAGGCCATCACCGGCGCCTCGAACTCGCAGATCCACATGTCGCCGTCGTCGATGTTCATCCGCTGCATGCGCCCGGTGGCGCGGACCATGCGCTCCGGGACGAAGTTGCGCATCGTGCCGACGACGTTGGTGAGCGGGCTGCCCACCCACCAGTGCATGATGTCGATGATCGGCGCGCCGTAGCCCTCGATCGAGGAGATGGCGATCTCGCCGTCGACCGCCGGCTCCTCGGCCTGGCGCAGCGGCGTCGCGGGGTCGATCCACTGGCTGTTCTGCTCGAAGCCGTTGAACACGTACGGCTCGCCGACGAATCCCTCGTCGATCAGGTCCTTGGCGTACTGGATCGCGGGCGCGTAGCGGAACGTGAAGCCGAGCTTGGTCTTCAGGCCCTGGCTCGCGGCGAGGTCGGCCGCGCGGCGCGTCTCGCGCGCGTCGTGGTTGACCGGCTTCTCGCACAGCACGTGCTTGCCGGCCTCCAGCGCCGCCATCGACAGCGGGAAATGGCCGTCGTTGCCGGTGGCGACGTCGAGCACGTCGATCCGCGGGTCCTCCAGGACCGAGCGCAGGTCGTCGGTGCCGCGGGCGATCCCGAACCGCGCGGCCATCTCCTCGGCGCGAGCGCGGTCGACGTCCAGCAGCGCGGCCACCTCCACGCGCGGGTCGCGCAGCCAGCCCGGGATGTGCGCGTGCTCGGCCCAGCGCCCGGCTCCGGCGACGGCGACGACGAGCGGCTTGGAAGTCATGTTGGCTCCTGGATCACTGGGTTTGGTGTCACCGTCGGCTGAGCCGCACCCGCGGATCCACGAGCGTGTAGGTGACGTCGACGGCGAAGTTCATGAGCACGACGAACACCGCGGCCACGAGCACGGTGCCCGTGATCATCGGGACGTCGAGCGTGGCGATGGCGTGGTAGGCGAGCTGGCCGACGCCCGGCAGCCCGAACACCGACTCGATGATCAGCACCCCGCCCAGGAAGTAGCCGAGGTCCATGCCGAGCATCGTGATCACGGGGATGAGCACGTGGCGCAGCGCGTGGCGCCGGACGATCGTGCGCTCTGGCATGCCCTTGAGCCGGGCGAACTCGATGAACGGCGAGCGCAGGGTGCCGAGCATCGTCGTGCGCACCATGCGCGCGTAGAACGCCGCGCCGCCCACGCCGAGCGCGAAGCTCGGCAGGATCAGGTACCAGATCAGCGGGTGGCCGGCACCGCTCAGCGGGAACAGGGAGAGCTTGTAGGAGAGGTAGTACAGGAGCATCAGCCCGAGCCAGAACGGCGGCGCCGACAGCCCGACGAGCGCGACCATGTTCAGCCCGCGGTCGAGCACGCCGCCCGGGCGGCGCGCGGCGACGATCCCGATCGGCAGGCCGAGCGCGAGCTCCCACCACACGGCGAGAACGGCGAGCTGGATGGTGATGGGCAGGTTCGCGCGGATCTCGCCGGCCACGGAGCGGCCCTGCAGCGCGAACGAGGTGCCGAGGTCGCCGTGCGCCAGCCGCGAGACGTAGTGGGTGTACTGCGACCACAGCGGCTTGTCGAGCCCGAGCTGGTGGCCGATCGAGGCCACCGCCTGCGGGCTCGCGTTGGGGCCGGCGACCAGCCGCGCCGGATCTCCGGGCACGATGTTGGAGAACAGGAAGGCCAGCGTGACGACGCCGAAGATCACGACGATCATCTGCGCGAACCGCCGCAGCAGCCAGCCGGTCACCGCCGGCCCTCCTCGGCGGGGTCGAGCAGGTCGGTGAGCCAGTCGCCCGCGAGGTTGAACGCCAGCACGGTGACGATGAGGCACACGCCGGGCGCGATCAGCAGCCAGGGCGCGCTCTGGAAGTACTGCTGCCCCTGGGAGATCATCTGCCCCCACGAGGCCTGCGGCAGCGGCACGCCGATGCCGAGGTAGGACAGCGACGCCTCGATCATGATCGAGGAGGCGACCCCCAGCGTCGCGTAGACGATGATCGCCGGCGCGAGGTGCGGGAGGATGTGACGGCGCAGGATCGTCAGGTCGCCGGTGCCGAGCGTGCGCGCCGCGGTGACGAACTCGCGCTCCTTGAGCGAGAGCACGAGGCTGCGCACGACCCGCGCCAGGTAGGTCCAGTAGCCGAAGGCGATGACCAGGACGACGTTGCGCGTGCTCGGCTCGGTGACCGCGATCAGCGCGATGCAGAAGAGCAGCAGCGGGAACGACAGCACGACGTCGGTGACCCGCATGAGGATCGAGTCGACGATGCCGCCGACGTAGCCGGCGATGGTGCCGACGGCGATGCCGATCAGCGAGGCCAGCCCGGTGGCCACGACCCCGACGAGCAGCGACACCCGCGCGCCGTAGATGAGCCGGCTGAGGACGTCGCGGCCGTTGGGGTCGGTGCCGAGGACGAACTCGTGGCCGGGATGGACCGGCGCGCCCTGCAGCGACAGGCCCTCGGGGTAGGCGTGCAGCGGGTCGCGCGGCGCCAGCAGCGGCGCGAGGATGGCGATCAGCGCGAGCACGATCACGGTGGTCACGGCGATCAGCGCCACCGGGTTGCGGCGCAGGCTGCGCCAGGCGACGCGCAGGAAGTGCGGGTCGCGGACGGCGACCGGCTCGGCGGCGACCGGCTCGACGGCGATCAGCGGCGCGGTCATGCCGCCACCTCGGCCGCGTCAGCCGCGACATGGCAGGCGGCGACCTGGCCGCCGGCCTTGCGCAGCAATTTGGGGCGCACTACCCGGCACTCCTCGCGCACGAGCGGGCAGCGGGGGTGAAACGGGCAGCCCGAAGGCGGCGCCGCGGGGTCCGGCGGCTCGCCCGACAGCGCCTGGCGCGGGCCGGCGCGGGTCGCGCTCACCTCGGGAACCGCGGCGATCAGCGCGCGCGTATACGGATGCTGCGGGTCGCCGAAGACCTGCGCGGACGTGCCGTGCTCGACGATCCGGCCCAGGTACATGATCGCCACGCGGTCGGCCAGGAAGCGCAGCGTCGACAGGTCGTGGGAGATGAAGAGGTAGCTGATGCCCGAGTCGGCCTGGATGTCCTTGAGCAGGTTGAGGATCTGCGCGCGGATCGAGACGTCGAGCGCGGCGACGGCCTCGTCGCAGATGATCACCTCGGGGCGGACCGCGAGGGCGCGGGCGATCGACACGCGCTGGCGCTGGCCGCCCGAGAGCTGCGCGGGATAGCGCGACAGCAGGGTCGCGGGCAGGTTGACGCGCTCCAGCAGCTCGCTGGCCTGCGCGCGGTGCTGTGCGCGGGCCACGCCGCGTACGGACAGCCCCTCGCCGATCGCGTCCAGCACGTTCATCCGAGGGTCGAGCGAGTCGTAGGGGTCCTGGTAGACCATCTGCATGCGCCGGCGGTAGGCGCGCAGCTCGCCGCGGCGCAGCCCGACGGCGTCGGCCCCGGCGACGGTCATCGTCCCCGCGGTCGGCCGGTGGATCTGCACCAGCGCGCGGGCCACCGTGCTCTTGCCCGAGCCCGACTCGCCGGCGACGCCGAGCGTCTCCCCCGGGGCGAGCGCGAAGGTCACGCCGTCGACGGCGCGCACGGTCCGCGCGGACTGCAGCCCGCGGCGCACGCGGAAGTGGACCTTCAGGTCGCGTACGTCCACCACCGGCGCGCTCATAGGTCAACCTCTTGGTTGTCGCGGCCCGGATAGGGTCGTGCGGCCGGCTCCCGCCGGGAGAGGGCCTCGTGCGCTGGCCTGTGTGAAGGCCCTCGTGAGACCTGCCCCTCCCGGCGGGGTGGGCTGCCGCA
>JAICUS010000506.1 GCA_025935735.1 Solirubrobacteraceae bacterium
CGAAATCACGACGCATTCCGGCGGGCCCCGCCCGCCGCTGCCGGGCGGCGGCCACCGCACACGTACCACCAGTATGCGAGCGGATGGCCGCCGCGGGCAGCGACGACCGGTGCAGCCACCGGCGATGCGCCGTACTTCCGGTCACGACCACTAGTCCGAGGAGTCGGCCGCCGACTGCTCGGCCTCCTCGGCGGTGTCGCCCTCGGCCTGGCCTTCGGCGACCTCGCCGTCCTCGCCCACGAGCTCGGTCTCGGTCTCGATCTCCTCCTCGACCGGCTCGAGCGTCGGCGGCGTGATGGTGGCCACCACCGTCTCGTCGGGGTCGTCGAGGAAGGTCACGCCGCTCGGCGCGGCGATCGCGGACAGCAGCAGCGTGGCGTTCATCTCCAGGCCGGAGACGTCGTGGGTGATGGAGTCGGGGATGTCGCCCGGCAGCGCCTCGATGTTGAGCTCGCGCGTCTCCTGGCTGAGCACGCCGCCCTGCCCCACGCCCGGCGACTCGTCGGCGCCGGTCAGCTCGAGCACGACCGTCGTGTGGATCGCCTCGTCCATGCGGACGCGCAGGAAGTCGACGTGCACGACCTCGCCGCGGACCGGATGGCGCTGGACGTCCTTGACGAGCACCGGGGACTCCGCGCCGCCGTCCAGGGAGACCTGAAGGATGGCGCCCGAATGCGCCAACGTGTTGCGCAGCGTGCGGGCGTCGACGCTGAAGTGCTCCGGCGCGTCACCGCCGCCGTAGACGACGCCCGGCACGGAGCCGGCGCGGCGCAGGCGGCGCGCGGAGCGCGAGCCCTCGGGCCCGCGGACGGTCAGGGAGAGCTTGGAAGATGTGTCGGCCATGATCTGGAGGCAGGGGAGGACGTCGCGGCGAGGCGGCCGGTCATCCTAGCGAACATGGCGTCTGCGGCCCCGGCGCGGCGGGTATTCATTGAGCAATGTCCCCCGACGCGGAGCTCCTCGTGATCTTCGGTGTACTTCACCTTGTGGCCCTCGCACTGGGCGGCGGTCTGTTCCTGATGTTCCTCCGCTCCGACCGGCCGTCTTCATGGTCATCGGACGATGAAGACGACTCTGGCGGCGGCGGCAACGACCGCATCGGCGACAAGCCCAAGACCTCCCCTTCCGGCGGCATCCCGCTGCCGTATTCAGTGCAGTCCGACCGGCGCCTGCGCAGCGGTCACGACCGGCTGGCCGACCCCGGCCGGCGGCGTGTCCGCACGCGAACGCGCCCGGAGCCGATCCGGCACCGGCCGCGCGTCCCCGGCCACGTGTAAATCAAGACGGGGCATCCCCTCCGCCCCACCCCGATCATCCGGCCTCAATCTGCTGGGACGAGCGCCGGCGTCTGGGTGAACCAGCGCTGGACGTCCGCGAACGCGGGCTTGCGGATCCCGTCGTAGGAGATGAGGCCCTTCTGGAACACGGGCGGCTGGGGCCGCGGGTCGCCCCCGTCCCAGCCCGGCCGGACCCAGAACTCGTTCAGCGCCCAGTAGAGCGCGCCGCTGAGCCACGGCTTGGTGGCGAACACGCCGAGGTGGTAGTTGACGAAGTCCTGCTGGTAGGCGTAGCTGCCCTTCTCCTCGGGCGGCCCGTCGCGGTTGGCCTCGGCGCCGAACTCGGTGACGAAGATCGCCTGCCGCGGGTAGCAGGCGCGCACCGAGTCCAGGTAGGCGGGCAGCTTCGTCCGGTCGAAGATCTGGCCGCCCGGCCCGACGTACCAGCCGAAGTAGTCGTTGACGCCGAGCACGTCGAGCGGTGCGTACGCGGGCTGACAGCCGACGCTCGTGTAGCCGGCGTAGGCGAGCCCGACCGGGCGGGTGGGGTCCAGCCGGTGGGCGGTCCGGACGGCGTCCCGGATGTAGATGCGCTGCGACTGCGTGGGCCGCGAGGGCAGCTCGTTGCCGATCGACCACAGCAGCACCGACGGGTGGTTCTGGTTGGTCTCGATGTTGCGTGTGAGCAGCCGCACGGCGGCGTCGCGCACGGAGCGATGGGCCAGCCCGATGCTCGAGACGTGGTAGACGGGGATCTCCGACCAGATGAACAGCCCGAGGCGGTCGGCCAGCTCGTGCGTGTAGGGCGCGAGCGGGTAGTGCGTGCGGATCACCGTCGCGCCGAGGTCCTTGGCGGCCTTCAGCAGCTCCGCGCGCCGCGCGTCGTCGATGGCGAACCCCTGGGCCTTCGAGTCCTCGTGCAGGCCGACGCCGCGCAGGTTCAGGTAGGAGCCGTTGAGCATCAGCCGGCCGTTGACCACCTTGATCGAGCGGATGCCGCTGTGGAGGTCATAGCCGGCCACTTGGCGCGCGTGGGCCCGGACGGTCAGGTGGACCGGGTAGAGGTGCGGCGAGGCGGGCGACCACAGCAGCGGGTGGGCGATCCGCAGGCGGCCGGTGAACGTCTGGCCGTCCTCGGCGGCGATCCACTTCGTGCCGAGGCGCAGCGCCCTTCCGCCGTAGGTGCCGGTCACGCTCACCCGCTGCGCGCGGCCGGTCGCGTTGACCAGCGACACCTGCGCGTCGATCCGGGCGGCGCACCGGCTGCACGGCAGGACGGGCCGGACCTGGACGTCGCCCCACGCCAGCGTGTCGATCCGCTGCAGGTAGACCTCGCGCTGGATGCCGGAGTAGTTCCACCAGCCGCCGGTCGGCGTCCCGGTCGACGTCAGCCCGCCGACGGGGAAGTCGGTCGTGCCGTGGCGTGAGTCGACGCGCACGACGAGCCGGTTGACGCCCTTGCGCTTGAGCGTGTTCAGCCGGAACTCGAACGGCACGAAGGCGCCGGTGTTGTCGCCGACGATGTTGCCGTTGAGCCAGACCTTGGCGCGGTAGTTGACCGACTCGAAGCGCACGGCCCACTCGAGCGCGCTGCTCGAGCTCGGAAGCGTGAAGTCGCGCCGGTACCAGCCGACGCCGCCGATCATCGAGGCGTTGGACGCGTCGCCGAGGTTCCACACGTTCGGGACGGTGACGCGCTTCCAGCCGGCGGTCGAGCGGCCGCGCTCCCAGTGCCGGCTCAGGCCCACCCCGGCGGGGTCGAGCCGGAACAGCCACGTGCCGTCGAGCAGGTAGCGGCCCTGGGGGCCGTCGGCGTAGAGGGTCTTGTGCGACGGCGGGCTCGCCGCGTGGGCCGGCGCGGCGCCGGCGAGCACCGTGAGGACGAGCAACAGGACCGCTCCGCGCAACCGCATGGCGGAGATTGTCAACGCTGCCGCCGACGGCAAGTTGCGCTGGCCCTCAGGGACAGGCCGCGTCGCTCTTGATCGGCTTCGACACCGCGAGCAGCTCCACGCCGCCGCCGCTCAAGGGGTTCGAGCGCTGCACCCGGATGCACTGGACGACGGGCAGGCCGGTGCCGGCGCGCCAGGCCAGCCGGCCGGTCCCGACCTCGTCGGACAGCGCCATCTGCACCGACGGCTGGTACTGGAGCACCTGCACTTCCCCGGGGCGCTCGAGCGTGCCCGCGAACGCGCGGGTGGCGGCGTTGCACGCGGCGTCCCTGGCGCACTTGGGCGTCAGCCGCAGGACGGCGTCCACGTCGCCGCGGGCCTCCGCCCGGGCCACGTCGAGCGCCTTCGCCCGCTCCGCCCCGGTGGCCGACAGCGCGCGGGCCATCAGCCCGGAGATGCCGATGAAGAAGAACGCCGCGAAGGCGACGAGGATGATCACCTGCGGGCGGCGCAGGTTGATGCGGCGGCGTTGGAAGGGCGGCGGCTCGGGAGCGCTGATGCGAACGACGTTAACGGGCACGTCCGAAACTACGACGCATTCCGGCGGGCCCCGCCCGCCGCTGCCGGGCGGCGGCCACCGCACACGTACCACCAGTATGCGAGCGGATGGCCGCCGCAGGCAGCGACGACCGGTGCAGTCGCCGGGTTATGCGCCGTAGTTCCAAACGGGGCCCGTCAGCCCGTCTCGGGGAAGTCCTCGCCCGAGAGCTCGAGGAAGCGCAGCACCGAGGCCTCCTGGCGGCCGAGCTGCTCGGCCATCGCGCGGGCGTGCTCGGCGGCGAGCTCGAGGAAGTCCTCCAGGCAGCGCTCCGGATCGTCCGGCAGCGGATAGACGCGCACGCAGTCCTGCTGGGCGATGGCGATGCCCATCGGCGGCCGGCCCTCGGCCAGCGCGCGGGCGCCGCACACCGGGGTGACGATGATCTGCTTCTCGGGCGCGAGCAGCGCGGTGGGCATCAGCCGGTGGGCGGGCAGGCGGACGTCGAGCTGCACGCGGCGGTCGACACGCACCTTGCCGTGCGCCAGGTCCTCCAGCGGCTCGCGCCAGATGTCCAGCACGGTGTCCGCGCCGACCAGCGCGTCGCGCAGCGCGGCCGCCTGCTCGGCGAACAGGTGCTCGGCCTCCTCGCGGTCCTCCGCGGCGGCCAGGTCCAGGTCGCAGGGGACGCGCAGCAGCTCGTCCTTGGAGACGGCGTCGCCGGCGCCGCGGCCGCCATGGGCGACGTAGGTCTGCAGCGTCCCGAGGTCCCGCCGGCCGTGGAAGACGACCGTGAGC
>JAICUS010000030.1 GCA_025935735.1 Solirubrobacteraceae bacterium
CGGCATCGCGTGCCGTCAGTTCGTTCTGGGTCGCGCACGGGAGCGCGACCGAGCACGGCACGTCCCAGATGCTGCGGTCGATCACGAAGCGCACGCTCCCGCCACGGCGATCCGCGTAGACCGCCAGCGAGCCGCGCTCGTTGAGCTTGACCTGCTTGAGGAGCTCGACGTCGACGCCCGCCTCGTCATGAACGAACCCGGTGGTGTCCGAGCAGGCTATGACGCGGCCCCCGAGCTGGTGTGCCTTCTCGATCGCGTGGATCGCGACGTTGCCGGCACCCGAGACGACCACCGTCGCGCCATCGAGGCTGCGGTTGCCGGCCTCGAGCATCGCTGCGACGAAGTACGCGCACCCGTAGCCCGCGGCCTCGCGGCGGACGCGTGCTCCACCCCAGTTGAGGCCCTTGCCCGTGAGCACCCCCGACTCGTATCGGTTGGTGATCCGCTTGTACTGGCCGAAGAGGTATCCGAGCTCGCGCTCGCCGACGCCCATGTCGCCGGCCGGCACGTCGGTGTACTCGCCCAGGTGGCGCCCGAGCTCGGTCATGAACGACTGGCAGAAGCGCATGACCTCATCGTCCGAGCGCCCCGCCGGGTCGAAGTCCGCGCCGCCCTTCGCGCCGCCGATCGGCATGCCGGTCAGCGCGTTCTTGAACACCTGCTCGAAGCCCAGGAACTTGACGATCCCGAGATTGACGGACGGGTGGAAGCGCAGCCCGCCCTTGTACGGGCCCAGGGCGCTGTTGAACTCGACGCGAAAGCCGCGGGCCACGTGGACCTCGCCGCGATCGTCGGTCCAGGGCACACGGAAGATGATCTGCCGCTCCGGTTCCGCGATCCGCTCGACCAGCTTCCCGCGAACGTACTCCGGGTGCTTGGCGACGACGGGACCGAGGCTCTCGAGCATCTCCTGCACCGCCTGTTGGAACTCCGGCTCGCCGGAGCTTCGGCGCAGGACCGCGTCGCGCGCCGCCTCGAGCTTCTCGTCGACCCTGCCGCCCGGAAGTGGCTGAGCCATGACGGCAAGGTATCGATGATCAGTCGTCGTGCGGCGCATCGGCCGCACAGGGGTCGCGGGTGCGCGTAGGGTTCGCGACGTCGATGGGCGAGCGGGGGACGGGGTGAGATGACCGAGCCGACGAGCGACCGGCTGTTCGAGCGGTTCGTGGCCCTCGATCGGCGCCGCGCCGGCCTCTGACCTCACCGGCGTGACGTTCCGGCGGCTCCTCCCGCTCGCACTGGCGGGGCTCGTCCTCTACGCCGTCGCGCCGGCCGTCGCGGAGGTGTTCGGGGCCTGGCCGCACGTCAGGCGCATCGCACCGGCCTGGTTCGCCGCGATGATCGCCGCCCAGGCCGGGAGCCTCTGGTGCCTCGCGAAGCTGCAGGCGCTGTGCATGGGCGTCTCGCTGACGCGGCCTTTCCTGGCGTCATCGCTCGCATCTGGCGCGTTGGGGCGCGTTCTGCCCGGGGGCAGCGCGACCGCCGCCGCCACGCAGTACGGGATGCTCGTGCAGGCGGGCGTCGAGGGCACGGCGATCGGCGTCGGGCTCGCGGCGGGCACGTTGCTGCAGCTCGCGGCGCTGTGCGCGCTCCCGCTGCTGGCCCTGCCGGCCGTGGCGCTCGGACTCTCGGTGCCCACCGCGCTGGCCAGGTCCGTCGCCGTCTCCGCGGGCTTGTTCGTCGTCCTGCTCGGCCTGACGGCGCTGGCACTGCGCAGCGATCGCGTGCTGTCCGCGGCGGGTCGCGCCATCGCCTGGGTCCGTCGCAGGCTGCGACGCGGCGAGCCGGAGCCGAGCGAGCTGCCGTCGCGGTTGATCGCGCAGCGCGATCAGGTGGTCGGTGTCCTCGAGGACCGGTGGAGGCAGGCGCTGGTGGTGACCGCCGGACGCTGGCTGCTCGACTTCCTCACGCTCGAGGCCGCGCTCGCCGCCATCGGGGCCCACGGGTCGCTCGCACTCGCCCTGCTCGCCTACGCCGCGACGCAGCTCCTCGCCCAGATTCCGGTCACCCCGGGCGGGCTCGGTGTCGTCGAAGCCGCGCTGACGGGATCGCTCGTCGTCGCGGGCGCGTCCGCCGGCCAGGCCGCGCTGGCGACGCTGGCGTACCGCCTCGTCTCCTACTGGCTGGTCGTCCTCGCCGGCCTGGTCGCGTGGCTCGGAATGAGGTAAAGACACGTCCTGATGCCGCGTCGTCTCGACCCTGAGCCGATCGCCGCCGGTACTGGGGTGCGCGGTCGGTGGCGCACGCGGTCGAGCACCTGGACGCCTACCTGTCGGCGTGCCAGCTCGGCATCGTCCTGGCGTCCGACGATCCGCGCGGCGTCGTGTCGGTCCTGCGCCTCTCCCGAGCGGGGTATCGGAAGATGGTCCAGAACCTCGCCTGGGCGCTCGGATACAACGTGATCGCGCTGCCGATCGCCGCCGGCGTGGCGGCACCGATCGGGCTGACGATCCCACCGGGCCTCGCCGCCACTCCTGATGAGCGTCTCCACCGTGGTCGTCGTGCTCAACGCCCAGCTGCTGCGGCGCCTCGACCTGAGACCGTCCCCGGCGCCGGCGTGACGTTCGCCGAACGCGAGATCGGCGCGTAGATCCGGTCGATGCCGAGGCGACTGCTGATCGCCCATGACGGCTCCGCGCTCAGGCGCGCGTGAGCTCGCCGGCGACCGGGGCGATCGAGCGCCGGGCGTGCGCGCAGGCGCCGGCCGCCTGCTCGAGGGTGCCCGCCAGTTGCGCGAGGTCGGCCGCGACGCGAGCGCGCCGCGGGCGGGCTTCGTCGCCCGGCAGGACAGGGTCGGCGAGTCGCTCGAGCGCGTGGGCGCGGAGACGCGCGACAGCCAGCGAGAGCGCGTCCAGTGACGTCTCGAGGCATGCGAGCGTGGGCGGCGTCGCCGGAACCGAGCCGGACGGGTGCGTCGCCGCTTCGAGCGCCTGCGCCGACGCGAGGAGTGCCGCGGCATGGCCATACGCCGCGTGCGCCGCATCCGGGCCGTCGTCGCCCGTGCGCTCGGCGTGGGCGCGGGTGATTGCAGACGTGGTGAGCGGCATGGCAACCAGCTTGGAGGTCAGCGGGCGCTGCGGCCATGAGGCCGCGCCTCCATGACACGGCGGGGAGCGCCCCACCGTGGAGCCGGTACTCCGGCTCCGGCGCCCGCGTGCCGTTCGGATAGGCCGCCGATGGGGCGCGAATGGGGTCGGTGTGCATGCCCCAGCCGATTTCGACGCGGCCCGCGAGCCCGCACTCTGATGGCATGACCCATACCTCAACATCGATCGTCGCCGGTGTCGACGGCTCGAGCGGCTCGCGCTCGGCGGCGCTCGTCGCCGGCGTGCTGGCGACGCAGCTCGAGGACCGGCTGGTCCTGGCCCACGCCGCCGACGACCCGCCGCCGTTTCCGTACGGCGACCCCCGCGCCCGCGAGCTCGAGCGCCGTCGCGCCGTCCGCGCGGGTGCGTCCCTGGTCGAACGGACCGGCCGTGACCTGCAGGCCGAGTCCCGTGTCGTGCTGGGAGACCCGGCCGAGTCGCTCGCCGACATCGCCGAGGAGGAGGCCGCCGAGCTCTTGGTGGTCGGCGCGCGCGGACGCACGGGGCTGGCGGCGGCACTGCTGGGCAGCGTCTCCCAGCGGCTGGCGGCCACGGCCGGCTGCCCCTTGCTCATCGTCCCGCCCGGTGCCGGCCACCGCTTCCTGCTCGAGGCCGGCACGGACGGCCGGATCGTCTGCGGCGTCGACGGCTCCGAGGAATCCCGGCGCGCGCTCGCGGTCGCGGAGCGGCTGGCGACGCGGCTCGACGCCGAGGTCGACCCGGTCTTCGTCGATGCGGCTCGTGGCGGGCACGAAGCGCCGCCGATTCCACTGCGCGTCGAAGTCGGCGACCCTGTGCACGAGCTGCGCGAGCAGGGCGCCTGGATCGGAGTGCGGATGCTCGCCGTCGGGTCCCGCGGCCATGGGCCCGTCCGGCGTGCGCTGCTCGGCTCGGTCTCGGCCGCGCTGGCCGCCGCCGCACCATGCCCGGTGCTGGTCGTGCCGCCGACCGCCACGCTCGGCGACGCGCTCGATCCCGCCAGGCGCAACGGCGCGATCCCCGTGTGAGCGCTCAGCACGCCGAGCCTTCCAGGATGTTCGCGCGGTGGCGCTCGACGGTCTTCTTGGAGATGAACGACGGCCACCGCTCTGCCACCGTGACAGCGACGTCCCGGGGGCGTGTTGCAGCAGCTGGTGAGTTCGGTGAGGATCTCCAAGGAGAACGAGCCAAAGGACCGCGATGACCAGCAACGGAACCGATGCGTATACCGTCGCGAGCCGCGAGGACGCGCTCGACTTCATGGCCGACTACCCCGGCTACGGCGAACAGCGCTGGTACACGCGCGCGCTCGGCGCCGAAGCAGTCTCCTTCAGCTGGCGCAGGATGCCGCCCAGGAGCGGCGGGCGCGGCAGTTACGGGCATCGCCATCCGGGCCAGGAGGAGGTCTACTTCGTCATCTCCGGAGTGGTCACGTTCAAAGTCGACGATGACGTCTTCGAAGTTGAGCCGCAGACGGCGGTGCGGGTCGGCGGCGACGCGTTCCGCTCTGTCCACAACGACACCGACAATGAGGCGCAGTTGCTGATCTTCTCGCCCCGGCTCGACGAGCCCGCGACCGAGACGCAGGATGACTTCTGGCAATCCACGTAGTTCCCGCACAGCGACGCTGATCGATCGCTACGACGCGGCCTGGAACGCGCAGGACCTGGACGCCATCGCGTCGATGCACGATGACGCGATCGTCTTTCACAACCACACGGCCGACGAGCGCGCCGGCGGCGCGGCGGCTGTACGCGAGCACATCGCGGCGATCTTCGCGCGCTGGCCGACGTTGACCTTCGTCCGCCGGTCGCTGCGTTGCGGCGATGACTTCGCCGTCAGTGAGTGGACCGCGCGTGCCGTGCATCCCGACGACGGGCGCCGGCTCGAATGGGACGGCGTCGACGTCTTCGCGCTCACTGCGCACGGGCGCATCGCGCGCAAGGACGTCTACTCGAGCTCGCGCACGCCGCGCGTGCTCAGCCCATAACGGTGGCGTCGGTCGCCTCGAAGACGAAGCGCGTGCCGACGCCGGTCTGCAGGAACGCGTGCGGGAACCGTGCCGCGAGCGTGTGGGTGGCTTTCCAGCCCGTGCAGTGTGCCGGTACCAGGAAGTCGGGCGCGAGCTCGGCGAACGCGTCGCACGTCGGCTCGATGAGCGGCTCGAAGTGCGGGCCGTTCAGATGGAAGCCGCCGATCACGGCGTGCAGGTGACTGCGGCCGGTGAGCTTGCGCACGTAGCGCAACGTGTTCACCACGCCGGCGTGACCGCAGCCGGTGAGCACGACGAGCCCCTTGCCTCGCACCTCCACGACCAGCGCCTGATCATCGAGGACCAACGGGTCCGGGCGCCACTCTCCGCCGTGGTGCGCCTGATGACTCGGTGCCATACCTTGCTCGAACTCGGTCGTGCGGTCCACCTCGCCGGTGACCAGCAGCGAGCGGTCGAGCACAAACGACGGCTCACGTTGCTCGATGACCGCAAAGCCGGCGCCTTCAAGCGCGCCACGGCTCGGCGCCGCGATCCGCACCGGCTCGCGGCCCGGCAGTGCGATCCGCCGGCGGCTCCACGCCTCTGGGTGAATCACGACGGGAAGGTTGGCCGGACCCAGCTCGCCGACCAGTCCCTCCATGCCCCCGACATGGTCGAAGTGACCATGGCTGAGGACCACCGCCTCGACATCACGGGGCGAGAGCTCGAGCCGCCGCATGTTCTCCACCAATCCATCCGGCGATATCCCCGTGTCGAAGAGCAGCCGGTGCTCTCGCCCACCGCGCTTGACGCTCACCAGCGCCGAGAAGCCGTGCTCGGCGCGCAGCCCGTCAAACGCCTCACCCAAGTCGAGAACCGGCGCCGAGACACGCGGTCCCGAGCCGATGGCCGGGCGCCGCGCCGGACCCTCGTCGACCAGCAGCAGGTCGGTGACGTTGTCCACCAGCACCGTGACCGACAATGCGTCGACCGGCTCCAGCGGGATCGGCTCCAGCTCGGTCATCACGAGACCGGATCAAGCGTAATTCATGGCGTCGTCCAGCGCCGGCCTGGACCGCGCCCGCTCCCCTAAGCACAGCGGCGGCGCCCGCCGCGAGGGCGGGCGCCGCTTGGTCTTCAGCTCGTGTGGCCGAGGATCACGCCGGAGCGGCCGCGACCTGCGCCTTGTGCTCGAGCTTCGGCAGCCAGTGCAGCCCCTTGGGCAGATACCAGTTGCGCGTGCCCAGGAGTTTCATCGTGGCGGGCAGCAGGACCGCCCGGACGATCGTCGCGTCGATCAGGATCGCGGCGGCCAGCCCCACACCCAGCTGCTTCATGTCCTGGCTGGAGCCGGTGGCGAAGGCGCCGAACGTGACCACCATGACCGCCGCGGCGCTGGTGATGACGCCGGCGGTGCTCTTGATGCCGTGGGCGACGGCGTCGTCGGTGGACATCCCGCGGTCGACCAGCTCACGGATGCGGCTGATGACGAACACGTGGTAGTCCATGGACAGGCCGAACAGCACGACGAACAGGAACAGCGGCAGCCAGGGGGTGATGCCGCCGACCGACGTGAAGCCGAGCGCCTTCTCGCCGTGGCCGTCCTGGAAGAGCCAGGTCAGAAGGCCATACGCGGAGCCGACCGAGAGCAGGTTGAGGATGATCGCCTTGATCGGCACCACGATCGAGCGGAAGGTGACCAGCAGCAGGATGAACGCGAGGCTGAGCACGAACAGGAACACGATCGGCAGGTGCGACTTCATCGTGTCGAGGAAATCCTTCGAGAAGGCGGTCATGCCGGTCACGGCGACCTCGGTGTCGCCGAGCCTGCCGACCGTCGCCGGGACGACCTGGTCACGCAGGACCTCGATCGAGTGGTTCGACACGGCGTCGGTGCCGTTGCCCTTGACGGCGAGGTTGACCGTCGCCACGGTCTTGTCGGGGTTGATGTCGACGCTCGAGGGCTCCGACAGCTCACCGGTGGCGATCGCCTGGTCGTGCAGCTGCCGGATCGCCGCGTGAACCTGCGGGGTGGTGACATTGTCGGCCTTGATGACGACGCTGGCCGGCACGCTGCCGCCCGGGAACGCCGCGTCGATGCGGTCGAGCGTCTGCAGGATCGGCGTGCCGCTGCGGGACATGCCGTCGGTTCCGGGGTCCTTGAAGTGCATGCCGAGCGCGGGGAGCGACAGAGCGACGAGCAGGCCGCCCGCCAGGACCACCGACACGACCGGGCGCTTGAGGACGCGGGTCAGGATGGCGTTCCACACGCGCGACTCGCCCTTGTTCTGGTGGCGGCGCTTGGCCACCCAGGGCACACGGCCCTTCTCCAGCCACCCCTTCTGGCCCAGGTACGACAGGGTCGCGGGGAGGAACGTCAGCGACCCGAGCATGGCCACGCCGACGACGAGCATCGTCCCGACGCCGAACGACGAGAAGATCGGGTTGCCGGAGAAGAACATGCCGGCCATCGCCGCCATGACCGTGAAGCCGGAGATCAGCACGGCGCGACCCGAGGTCGCGGCGGCGACGTCGAGGGCGTCGGCGGACGAGCGGCCGCTGTCGCGCTCCTCCATCATCCGGCGCATGTAGAACATCGCGTAGTCGACGCCGACGGCCAGGCCGATGAGCATCGTCACCTCGGCGACGGCCTCGTGGAGCGGCATGAGCCGGCTGACCGGCCCGAGCAGGCCCGTCGTGGCCACGAACGAGGAGATGCCGAGGAACAGGGGCACCCCGGCGGCGACGGCGGCGCCGAACGCGATCAGCAGGATGATCAGCGTGCCGGTGATGGAGATCTGCTGGGACTTCGTCTCGTCCTTGGCCTCCTGGGGAGCGAGTGCCTTCTGCTGCGAAGCCTCGCCCTGCTCCGCGACGCGCAGCTCGCGATGAGCCTTCTGGACAGCAGCGACGGCGGCCAGTGGCGCGTCGGCGAGCGTCTCGAGCCTCTTGAGGTCTGCCTTCGTCTCGGTCTTGCCGGGCATCGAGAAGGTCACGAGCGCGGAGCGGCCGTCCTTGGAGACCGTGTTCGCGCGCTGGCCGGCGTGAAGCGGGCTCTCGATGTCGGTGACGCCCTTGATCCGGCCGAGGCGACCGACGACGTCCTTCACCGCGGCGGTGACCCGCGGATCGTCGGACCTGATCGAGCCCTTGCCCTGGATGAGGACGCGCTCCCCGACCTGCTGCGGGTAACCGGCGTCGTCGACGATCACGGCGCCGCGCTTGGAATCGCCGTTGCCGGAGGCCGACGCCTCGAGGGTCTTCTGGCCGACGTTGCCGCCGATGAGCGTGGCGAGTACGACGAAGGCGATCCAGCCGATCACGGCTGTCTTGCGGTGCGCAGCACTCCATCTGCCGGCGCGCGCCGCGAGGTTGTTGGGTTGCACGTTTCTCTCTCCGGTTGGGCGGTTGAGCACTGGAGAGAAACGGTCCCAGCCCCGGCGACCGGGCACAGGGCGGCCTCCAGGCCTCCTGGCGAGGCGCCCGCGCCGGGGCTCGCGGGAGGTGGCGCCCGGCGCGCGGGGGGCTGGCCGCACCCCGGCGTCCGGTTGTTCCGCAGTCGCCGGCGCGAATAGACTCGCCACAGCGGCATGCGTCACACGCCGGTCACCGCTGCGGTCCGGGATCGCGCCGAAACGCGCACCCGGCTGCTCGTGCAGAGAACGCGCGCGGGCGGCCCAGCGCGGTACGCGATGTCGCTCGCGGTGGTCGCCGTGGCGTATTACGTCGCCGGGCGCATCGGTCTCGAGCTCGCCTATCTCGACGGCGCGGTGGCGGCGCTGTGGCCGCCGGCCGGCCTGGGTCTCGCGGTGCTGTTCCTGTACGGCCCGCGACTGTGGCCGGGCATCGTGATCGGCGATCTGTGGCTCGGCGACTACTCGACGCCACTCCCCACCGTCCTCGGGCAGACGGTCGGGAACACGGTCGCGCTCGTGCTCGCCGCCCTGCTGCTGCGCCGCCTGACGGGCGGACGGGGCGAGCTGGACCGCGTGGCCGACGTGCTCGCTCTCGTCGTCTGCGCGCTCGCGGCGGCGCTGGTGAGCGCCGCGTTCGGCCCGACTGCGTTGCGGCTTGGTGACGTGATACCCACCGGCGAGCTCGCCCGCGTGTATCGCACGTGGACGTTGGGGGACGCGTCCGGAGTCTTGGTCGTGGCGCCGGCGCTGCTGACGTGGGCGACCTGGGGCGTGCGGGACATCCGGCGGCGCGACCTCGGCGAGGGGGCGGCCGTGCTGGCCGTGCTCGTCGCTCTCGCGGAGCTGCCCCCGCAGCGCGACGTGCCGTACATCGTGTTTCCCGTGCTGCTGTGGGCGGCGCTGCGCTTCGGGCCTCGGGGGGCCGCGGCGGCGACCCTCGTCGTGTGCTCGATCACCGTCTGGAACACCGCGCAGAACGACGGCCCGTTCGTCCGCGAGTCGCTCACGGGCAGCCTGCTGTCCACGCAGCTGTTCATCGCCACCGCGGCACTGACGTCGCTCCTGATCGCAGCGGTGACCGCCGAGCGCGCGCGCGCCGCGCGCGGGCTCCGTTCCGCCGAGCAGGCTCAGCGCGAGCTCGCCGGCGAGCAGGCCGCGCTGCGCCGCGTGGCGACTGCGGTCGCGGCCGAGGGCTCGCCGGGCCGCGTCTTCGAGCAGGTGACCGAGGAGGTCGCGCGATTGCTCAGGCTGCCTGCCGCGAGCGTCATGCAGTTCGACGGCGCGCAGGGCGCGCGCGTCGTCGGCGCCTGGAGCGCGGACGGCCGGCCGCGCTTTCCGGTCGGGGCGACGCTCACGCTCGATGGCGACACCGTGGTGGCGAAGGTGCGGCGCACCGGCAGCCCACAACGCGTCGAGCGCTATGAAGAGGCGACCGGGACACTGGCCGAGACCGTGCGGAGCTTCGGCTACCGCGGCGGGGTGGCTGCGCCCGTCAGCGTGGGCGGCAGCCTTTGGGGCGTGCTGGTCGCGGTGACGGCCTCCGATGCGCCGCTCCCCGCGGGGCTGGAGGAGCGGATGTGCGACTTCGCCGATCTCGTCGCGCTGGCGCTGGCGAACGCCGACGCGCATCAGAAGCTCGCGGCGTCCCGGACGCGCGTCGTGGAGGCCGCCGACGCCGAGCGCCGGCGGCTCGAGCGAAACCTGCACGACGGCGCTCAGCAGCGGCTGGTATCCGTCGCGCTCCAGCTCACGATGGTCGCCAAGAGGCTCGACAGCAATCCGCCCGCCGCCCGTGAGTTGTTGTCAGCCGCCCGGGACGATCTCGGGGATGGGCTCGCCGACCTGCGCGAGCTGGCGCGAGGCATCCATCCTGCGGTGCTCACCGAGCGCGGGCTCGGCCCCGCGCTCGATGCCCTGCTGGCGCGTGCGGCCGTCCCGGTCGAGATCGCCGAGGTGCCCGACGAGCGGCTCACGCCCGCGCTGGAGGCGGCCGCCTACTACGTCATCGCGGAGTCGGTCGCCAATGTGGGCAAATACGCGGCCGCGACCCACGCCACGGTCAGCGTGGAGCGCACGAACGGCACCGCCACCGTGATCGTGGCCGACGACGGCGTGGGCGGCGCCGACCCGGCCCAGGGCACGGGTCTCGACGGGCTCGCCGCGCGGGTCGAGGCGCTCAATGGCCATCTCGAGATCGAGAGCCCACCGGGACAGGGCACGCGGATCACGGCCCGCTTGCCGCTGCGCTGAAGCGCGACCGGCTCATGGCGTGCCGTGGCAGGTAAGGAAGCGCGGGCGGCCGACGCTGGAGGGGTGAAGCGCTCCGCCCACAGCGCGGGGCGCACCCGGATGAAGGAGCAATCAATGGCTGTCACCAGTGGCCGGCAACCGACATCGCGCTGTCGTGGCCGCAGCTGACCCCGTCGGCGTGAGCCGCCCGATCGAGCGGCTGTTGTTCATCGCCGACGCGGCGGTGGCCGACGTGGCCGAGCTGCCGCCCGCCGTGCGGGCCGTGATCGACGAGGCGGCGGAGGTCTACGTGCTCACGCCCACGCTGCCCGGCCGGCTCGCCTGGCTCGCCGACGACGTCGATCGGTTCCGCCATGTGGCCGACGAGCGCCTCGACACGGTGCTCGGGCACATGCACTCGATCGGCGCCGAGACCAGTGGGCTGGCCGGCCGGGGCAGCGTGTCGCTGGTCATCGAGGACGCGATCGCGCAGTTCCACCCGGACCACGTGCTGATCGCGCTGCGCAGCCCGGAGCACGCGAACTGGCAGGAGCGCAGGGTGCTCGAGCACATCGAGCAGCGCTTCGGCCTGCCGCTGACGACCTATGCGGTGGACCGCGGAGGGCACACGGCGACCGCCGCAGGGCCGCTGCTGCTCTGCTACGACGGATCCGACCACGCGACGCACGCCATCGAGCGCGCGGGCGCGCTGTTCGCAGGCCGGCGGGCGCTCGTCGTCACCGTGTGGCAGGGGCCCCAGCTCGGCAGCCTCGCCTGGTCAGGCGCCGCTGCGACCATGGACCCGTTCGTCGAGACCGCGCGGGCCGGCGCCGAGCGCGCCGGCCGGCTCGCCGAGGAGGGCGCGCGGATCGCGCAGCAGGCCGGGCTGAACGCCGAGCCGGCCGCCGTCGAGGCCGCCGGGCCGATCTGGCGGACCATCCTGGACGTCGCCGACCATCACGACGCCGCGACGATCGTGATGGGCTCGCGCGGACTCGGAGGCATCCACGCCATCGTGCTGGGCAGCGTCTCCAGTGCCGTCGTGCTCCACGCCACCCGGCCCGCGCTCGTGGTCCCGCGCGCGCTCGTCCGCGCATAGGCATCGGCCCGGACTGGGTGGTGAGCGGGCGCATGATGGGCGCTGAGGCCCATTCTCTTCCGGCGCGCGCGTCGGCAGGCTGGGTGCATGTCGATCGAGCAGGATGCGAGAGGGCCTCTCCTCGCCGCCGGCGGACGCCCCGAGGGGCTGCCTGCTCGCATGTCGTGCGCCGCCGGAAGCGTCGGGTTCCTCCCGGACACGCTCGTGCTCGCCCGCACGCAGCGCCCGCCCGAGCATGCGCGACGCCTGCTCGATGCCGAGTCGCGATCGTGGTGGGAGCGTCTGCACGCGCCGGAGCCGGCCCGTGACCGGGCGATCGCGGAGCTCTACGCGCGGCTGCGGCGCGAGGCGACGTTTCACATCCGCCAGCGCGCCGCGAACGTGGCGGGGTTTCCGCGAAGCGACATCGACGACCTCGCCACGCAGGCCGCCGGCGACGCGCTCATCGCGCTGTTGCGCAAGCTCGAGGACTATCGCGGTGACAGCCAGTTCTGGACCTGGGCGCGGCGGTTCGCCGCCCTGGAGGCGCCCGTGAGCATCCGGCGACGGCTCGGGCACGACCGCGTCGGGATCTCTCGCGACCCCGACCGCGCCGGCGACGTGGCCGACCCGGGGCGATCGGCGCAGGACCGCGTGGAGTCGCACGAGCTCCTGCAGGGCATCGGCCGGATCATGCGAGACGAGCTGACCGGCCGGCAGCGCACCGTGTTGACCGAGAGCGCCATCCGCGGCACCTCCACCGCCGCCCTGGCCGATCGGCTCGACACCACCCCGGGAGCGGTCTACAAGTCCCTCCACGACGCCCGGCTCAAGGTGAGGGCGATGACCGCTCAACTGCAGCCCGCGGCATGACCGTGGGAGACGGAAGCTCCGCCGCGCACCCGGTGCGGGCGGCGGCCCCGGAGGCTCACGTGTTGATCCTCTTCGGGGCGACCGGGGATCTCGCCCGGCGCAAGCTGCTGCCCGGATTGTTCCATCTGGCCGCTGCGGGGCTGATGCCCGAGCGCTACCGGATCATCGGCTCCGGGCGCCCTGGGGCCGGTCGGGACACCGAGGGCTTCCGCACGCAGGTGCGCGACGCCGTGCGTGAGTTCGGGCGCCAGGAGCTCACCGATGAGAACTGGGCACCGTTTGCCGCGAGCCTGTCGTTCGCTCCCGCGTCCGCCGAGCAGCCGCAAGCGCTCGTGGAGGAGGTCGCCAGGGTGGAGCGGGGCCTGGGGCCCGGCGTCCGCAGGCTGATCTACCTCGCGGTCCCGCCGCAGGCCTTCGGGCCGATGGTGGAGATGCTGGCGTCGACGGGCCTCACCGAGCGGGCGAAGCTGATCGTCGAGAAGCCGTTCGGTCACGACCTGGCGTCAGCCCGCGCGCTCGACGGGACCCTGCAGGCCGCGCTCGGCGAGGACCAGGTCTTCCGGATCGATCACTTCCTGGGCAAGGAGGGCGTGCAGAACATCCTCGCGTTTCGCTTCGCCAACGGCCTGTTCGAGCCGATCTGGAACCGCGAGCACGTCGAGTACGTGCAGATCGATGTGCCCGAGCGTCTGACGATCGGGGGCCGCGCGGGCTTCTTCGAGCAGACCGGCACGTACCGGGACATGGTGGTGACGCATCTCCTGCACCTGCTGGGGTTCGTGGCCATGGACCCGCCGAGCCGGCTCGACGCCGCGTCGCTGCGCGACGCGACCGGCCGGGTGTTCGCGGCGATCGAGCCGATCGACCCGGACCGGGTGATCTTCGGGCAGTACGACGGCTATCGCTCAGAGCCGGGGGTGGCGCCCGGCTCGGACGTGGAGACGTTCGCCGCCGTCGAGGTGCGGGTCGACACGCCGCGCTGGGCGGGGGTTCCCTTTCACCTCCGCACCGGCAAGGCACTGGCGGAGAGCCGTCACACCGTCACGCTGGGCTTCAAGCAGCCGCCCGTCGGGATGTTCCCGCCCCTCCCCGACGGCGCGCACGCCGCGCCGTTCAATGAGCTGACCTTCGAGGTATCCGACCCCGGCGTCATCTGGGTGGACTTCCTGGCCAAGCAGCCCGGCGCGACGATGAGCCTCGGCGCCGCCTCGCTGACCTTCCGCTACCGGGACTTCTTTCGTGTGGAGGAAGAGCTCACGGGCTACGAGCGGCTGCTCCACGATGCCCTGCTCGGCGACCACACCCTGTTCACACGGGCCGACGGGATCGAACGGCTATGGGAGGTCTCGGCGCCGCTGCTCGAGCGCCCCCCGCACCCTCGACCGTATCGCCCGGGGTCGTGGGGCCCCGCCGGGATCGAGCAGCTCGTCGCGCCGCATCGCTGGCATCTGCCGTACAGCAGTCGCGAGGGCGGCCAGCGCGGTCAGGGCGGGCGACCCGCCTGACGGCGCGGGTCAGGGTCGCTCGAGGACGATGGCCACGCCCTGGCCGGAGCCGACGCAGATGCCCAGGCAGCCGTAGCGGCCGCCGCGCTCGGCGAGCTCGGTGGCGAGCGTGAGCACGCCGCGGGTGCCCGAATCGCCGAACGGATGGCCGAGCGCGACCGCGCCGCCGTTGGGATTGAGCCGCTCGTCGGGGATCGCGAAGCCCGTCTGAGCCTCGAGCTCCCGCAGCACCGCGAGCACCTGGGCGGCGAACGCCTCGTGGATCTCGAACACGTCGATGTCGGCGGGCTCGAGGCCGGCCTTGGCGATCGCCGCGGGCATCGCGTACGCCGGGGCGATGCCCATGATCGTGGGATCCACGCCGACCGACGCCGACGCCAGAACGCGGGCGAGCGGCGCCCGGCCGAGCTGGCGCGCCCGCTCCGCGCCGGCCAGCACAATGGCGCTGGCGCCGTCGGAGAGCTGGCTGGAGTTGCCCGCGGTCATCGCACCGGTACCGGGCTGTGGGGCGAGCGCGGCGAGGCGCTCGAGCGTGGTGTCGTCGCGGATGCCCTCGTCGTGCTCGAACGTCCTGGGCGGCTGCCGGCGGCCGCCCGCAACCTCGACCGCGACGATCTCCTTCGCCAGCCGCCCCGAGTCGCGGGCCGCCGCCGCGCGCCGATGTGAGCGCAGCGCGAACGCATCGACCTCCTCGCGCGAGAGCTCGTACCGGGTGGCGAGCTTCTGGGCGGTCTTGATCATCTCCATGTAGGCGTCGCGCGCCAGCAGCTTCGGGTTCGGCGGGCCGCCGGCGCCCGACCACATCGTGTCGAGCATGAACACCGGGCCGCGCGGCGAGAACGCCTCCTCGCCCTTCATCAGCGCCCAGCCCGAGCGGCTCATCGACTCCACCCCGGCGGCGACGCCCAGCGACAGCTCGCCGACCGCGATCGAGTTCGCGATGTTGATCGTCGCGGTCAGCGACGATGCGCAGAACCGGTTGACCGTGTACGCCGGGACATGGTCGGGGAAGCCGGCGGCGAGCGCCGCCCAGCGGGCGACGTCGCCCATCCCCTCGTGGGCGGTGTTGACCGCGCCGGCGGCGATCTCCTGCACATCGGCCGGTGCGATGCCGGCTCGCTCGCACGCCCCCGTGAGGGCAAGGCCGAGCAGATCGTCGGTCCGGATGCGCGACAGCGCGCCGCCGTAGCGGCCGATCGGCGTCCGCGCGCCCCCCAGGATCACCGCGCGGTCGGCGGCGGGAACGGTCATGCGGCCACCGAGGCGAGCGCCTCGACGTGGCGGGGCAGCAGCGTCTCGCGGGCGATCACGAGTCGCTGTATCTGCGAGGTGCCCTCGTAGAGCTGCATGATCTTGGCGTCGCGCATCAGCTTCTCGACCGGGTAGTCCTTGATGAAGCCGTAGCCGCCGTAGACCTGCACGGCATCGGTGGTGACCTCCATCGCGCTGTCGGCGGCGAAGCGCTTCGCGTGCGAGCTCTCCAGCGTGTTGCGCTTGCCCTGGTCGAGCAGCACGGCCGAGTTCCACGTCGCCAGGCGCGCCACGTGCACCTTGGTCGCCATGTCGGCGATCAGGAACTGGATCGCCTGGTGCATGGCGATCGGCACGCCGAACTGCATCCGCTCCTTGGAGTATCCGACGGCGAACTCGAACGCCGCCCGCGCGATCCCGACGGCCATCGCCGCGACACCGGGGCGGGTGCGGTCGAGGGTCATCATGGCCAGCCTGAACCCGTGGTTCTCCTCGCCCAGGAGGTTCCCGGCCGGGACCTCGGCGTCGTTGAACGTGATCGACGCGGTGTTCGAGGCCCGCTGGCCCATCTTGTCCTCGTGCTTGTCCACCACGACTCCGGCGTCGCGCGGGACCACGAACGCCGAGATGCCGTTGCGACCGGCGGCGGGGTCGGTCTTGGCGTAGACCGTGTACCAGTCGGCGTAGCCGCCGTTGGTGATGAACGTCTTCGAGCCGTTGATGACGTACTTGTCGTGCCGCCGGACGGCGTGCGTGCGCATGCCGGACACGTCGGAGCCGGCATCCGGCTCGGTCAGGCAGAACGACGCGAGCCGCGGCGCTTCGACCAGCATGCCGAGGTAGGTCTTCTTGACCTCCTCGGAGCCGCCGAGCACGACCGGCGCCGCCGCCAGCCCGTTGCAGGAGATCGACGTGCCGATCCCGGAGCAGCCCCATCCGAGCTCCTCCTCGATCAGCACGCCGTCCATGAAGGACGCGCCGGCGCCGCCGTAGGCCTCCGGGATGTGGGCGTTCATCAGCCCCACCTCCCACGCCTTCTCGATCACGGACCGGGGCCAGGTCGCCTCGCGGTCGTACTCCCAGGCCACCGGGCGGATCTCCCGCTCGGCGAAGTCGTGCGCCAGCTCGCGCAGGGCCATCTGCTCCTCGGTCAATGAGAAGTCGACCATGGTCGATCACTCCCTCGGATGTCGGTGTCGGTGCATGTGCATGCGGATGGCCGGGCGCTCCTCGCCCCCGCCGTCCAGGAACTCGCGCGTGTCGTCCAGCGCCCGGTCGATCAGCTCGTCCGGGTGCCCGAAGTCGACCGGCTGGATGGTCAGCGGGCAGGGCGGCGGCAGCACGATCAGGTGGGTGTCGGCGCGGTGGCGCTCGATGTCGTCGATCAGCCGGCGCTGGGTGAGCAGGCTGATGGCGTGCAGCGCCATGCCCAGCCCGCCGCCGGGCGGCTCCTGCAACGCGCACGCGTGCCCGGTCGGCAGCACGTAGACGCGCCGGGCGCCGAGCTCCACGGCGTGCGAGATCGGCGTGTTGTTGGCCACGCCCCCGTCCATCAGCGTGCGGTCGCGCCGGCGAACCGGCGGCAGGACGCCCGGCACGGCGGCGCTGGCCAGCACGGCGTCGAGCACGGGGCCGTCCGAGAGGCGGACCTCCTCGCCGCTGACCACGTCCACGGCCACGACGTGCAGCGGGATCGGCATCGCACCGATGTCGGAGCGCTCGACGTGCCTGGAGATCAGCCGGCGCAGGCCCGAGTCGGGGACGAGGTGGTCGCGAACCCCGAGGAAGCCCAGCAGCCCGGTGAGCGGGTTGAGCGGGAAGACCTGTCCGCGCCGCAGGCCGCGCCAGATCTCGCCGAGGGCGTCGGCGGTCGCGGCGGTCTGGGGCCGCGACGCGATGAACGCCCCGTTGAGCGCGCCGGCGGACGTCCCGACGATCACGTCCGGAGCGATGCCGCGCTCGTAGAGCGCGCGCAACATGCCGACCTGGATCGCGCCCAGGCTCGCCCCGCCGGCGAGGACGAACGCCACGCCGGGCTGCTCGCGAGCTGCCATGCCCACCTGCGTCGCCGGACCGGACGGTCTTACGGATCGTGGCGCCCGGCCGCCTATCCGAGCTGGACGCGGGCGGCGATCTCGGCGGGTCGACCACCTCGGCCCGGACCTCAGCGGCGCCACTGCACCGACGGTCGCCGCCTCCTGCCCGTGGACAGATGGCAGTAGCCGCCGATGTTGGCGCGCTTTTACTGCCGCTCGGCCTCGGGCTCGAAGACCCGGATCAGGACCATGGTCTCGTACAGCCGCCGCAGATCAAACCGGCCGGCGACCTCGCCACGCGGTTCCGGCCGGGTCATGGGCCGGGCACGCGGAGGCGGATCTCGACGCCCTCGCCCTCCGTGGGGGCACGGTGTCGCGGCAGATCGCGGATGTGGCGCGCGAGCTCCTGGCCGGCGATCTTCGTCGGCGGCCACCACAGGGGCTGCGCCGACACGCCGGCGTCCTCGCCCGCCTCGCCGCCGCGCCGGAGGACCGTGGCGTCGTGCTCGGTGAGCAGGACGCCTTGGAGCAGCGCCTGGTAGGGCTGCGGCTCGATCGCGGCGCCCGCGCGGGCGGCGATCGTCTCGGCCGCCGCGTCGGCCTGCCGGCAGGCCAGGCCGCCCTGCTTGATCGGCGCGCTGGTGGCGTCCCCGGCCGCATACACGTCGGCCACGCCGGCGACGCGGCCGTGCCGGTCCACGGGCAGGAAGCCGCGCGCGTCGGACGGAAGCCCCTGGACGCGGGGCCCGTGGAACTCGGGCAGGGTGACCACCCGATCGACGGAGAGCGGGTCCCCACCGCTGCGCAACTGGACCTGCCCGGCGCGGGGAACGCCGGCGTGCATGCCGGTGACGACCGCGACACGGGTCCGGGCCAGCCGCGCCCCCAGCGCACGCGACGTCTCAGGTCCGAACAGCGCCAGCGGCGCGTCCTCCGGCGTGATCAGCGTCAGCTCGGGGTCCTGGCCCATGGCGTAGGCGCGCTCGGCGGTCATCAGCGCCAGCTCGTAGAGCGGCACCGGCCACGACGCGGCCTCGGGCATCACGAACGCGATGCTCCGGACGTAGCCCGCCTCGAGGTCCTGGACGACGCCGTGCATGAGCTCGTCGGCGCCCGGGCTGCCGAAGGCCAGGGCATGTGCGTACGGGGGGTGCTTGACGGCGCCGACGGCGATGAGCAGGGCGTCGTAGGCGATCGTCTCGCCCTCGTCGGTGAGCACGCGACGATCCCCGGGCGCCACCGACGCCAGGCGGCCGCGCCGCAGACGAGCGCCGGCGGCGGACGCCAGGTCGGCGAGCGACTCGTGCGGCACATCGCCGGCCGCGAACGGCATCAGGACCGCGAAGGCCAGGGTCGCGAAGTACTCGTCAGGGGCCAGGATCGTCGTGTCGACCCTGTCCTCGCCGACGTGCTGGAGGCGGAACGCCGCCTCGAGCGCCGCACAGCCACCTCCCGCGATCAGCACCTTGAAGGCCGGGGAATCGGACATGGCCTGCTCCTTCACCACCGGACCGGCCGGTTGGCCCGACGATCGCCGCAGAAGTCGTGCTGCATCGACCTCCAGCGTCGATCGAGCGGGACTTCTTACGGGTCCGCTCGTCGGCCCGCGAAGGTAAGAAGCGAGTCCGAGCCGACGCCGGGGCCACATGAGCGAAACCACGAGGAGTACCGACGACCGGGACATCGAGCACGCTCGGAGCTTCGATCCCGAGCGCGGTGCGTTCACGCCGCCCCAGCACCTACCGCGGCGAGACCGGACCAACCCGCGCGGCGTCCGTCACATCGACGCGGCCGCTCAGGACCATGTGATCGACCGAGACCGTCCGCGCCATCAAGCCGCTCAGCGCCGTCGCGCTCGCCTGATCGCCGCCGCCAGCGCGGCGAGACGGCGCCTGCGAGTGCCGGCCGCGCGTCGTCCGGCGCCGTCGCGCGGCGAATCTCCCGAGGCCAAGGCGTAGCAGATGGGCGCCGCTGCCGTCGGCCGGACCCCGAGAGATCCCGAAGCCGTCGCGTCGTCCGCGCCTGCTCGAGCGGTGGGCGGCGGGTACGAGCTCACGATCGTGCCGCGTGCGCCGTTTCGGCTCGACCTCACGGCGTGGGCGCTGCGCCGGCGCTCACACAACGCGGTCGACCGCTTCGACGGGTCCGCGTATCGGCGGATCGTGTCGATCGACTACGACGGGCCGGTCGCTGTCACCGTCACCCAGGATGATGCGACGCGCCTGAGAGTGCTGCTCGCCGGCCGGGCGATCGACGAGCGGACGGAGCGTCGTGCGCGGTGCGCGCTCGACCGGCTCTTGGGGTTGAGCGTCGACCCGACGCCGTTCGCGGCGATGGCGGAGCGTGATCCGCTGCTCGGGCCGCTCGCCGTGCGGCTCCGCGGCCTGCGGCCGCCGCGCTTCCCGACGGTGTTCGAGGCGCTCGTCAACGGCGTCGCCTGCCAGCAGCTGTCGCTGGAAGTGGGGATCCATCTGCTCAACCGGCTCACCGCCGCTCACGGGCTACCCGTATCCGGCGATCCCGCCGGTCCACGGGCGTTTCCCGATCCCGATCGGCTCGCCGGCGTGCCGCCCGAGGAGCTCAAGCGCCACGGCTTCAGCCTGAGCAAGGCGCGGACGATCGTCGAGACCGCCGGCGCGATCGTCGCCGGCGAGCTCGACCTGGAGTCCCTGGGCCAGCTCGACGATCGAGCCGCCATCGACCGCCTGACGGCCCTGCGCGGCATCGGTCGCTGGACCGCGGAGTACGTCCTGCTGCGCGGGCTCGGCCGGCTGCACGTCTTCCCGGGCGACGACGTCGGCGCCCACAACAAGCTCAGGCGCTTCTTCGACATCGACGGCCCGCTGGACTACGACGGCGTCAGGCGGCTCGCCGCCCGCTGGCGCCCCTACGCCGGAATGGTCTACTTCCATCTGCTGCTCGACTCGCTCTCGGAGGCCGGCCTCGTGCATGCGGGTGACGCCGGTCGCCCAAGCGGTCACGGAACATTCGCACTCGACCGTAAGACTCGCGGCACAGGCGACGCTGGGGAGACATGAGCGAGCAGACCTTCATCATCGCCGGCGCGAGCCTGGCCGGTGCCTCGGCGGCCGCCGAGTTGCGCGAGCGTGGCTTCGACGGGCGCGTCGTGCTGATCGGCTCCGAGCCGCAGCGCCCGTACCAGCGCCCGCCGCTGTCAAAGGAGTACCTGCGCGGCGATGCCGGGCTTGACAAGGTCTAC
>JAICUS010000716.1 GCA_025935735.1 Solirubrobacteraceae bacterium
CCATGGTCCACCACGACCAGGGTCGTGCCGTCGCCGGCGTAGTCGAGCGAGATCTCCACCCGGTCGGCCGCGCTGTGCTTGCGGACGTTGGTCAGCGCCTCCTGGGCCGTGCGATAGAGCGCGAGCCGGGCCTCGGAGGAGTGCTCGCGCGGCTCGCCGCGCACGGTCAGCGTGGCGTTCGGGAACGCGTCGGCCAGCTCGCGCAGCCGCTCCGGGCCGGGCAGCGCGTCGCCGCGCAGGGCGGCGATGGCCTGGCGCGCCTCGGCGAGCCCGGTGGCCGCCAGGTGGTGCGCTCGCTCGAGCCCGTCGACCACCTCGGGGTCGGCGCCGCGGTCGCGGGCCAGCAGCCGCGTTCCCTCCAGCTGCAGCGCCAGCGCCGACAGCGAGTGGGCGAGCACGTCGTGCATGTCGCGGGCGACGCGGCTGCGCTCGGCCAGCGCGGCGGACTGGGCGACCGCCTCGCGCGACTCGCGCAGCTCCTCGACGAGCGTCTCGGCCTCGGCGTGGCGGTCGGCGACGCGGCGCACGAGCCGGGTGACGAGGTACCAGGGCAGCGTGGAGAACACCAGGCCGGCCCCGGTCCCCCACGGGTGCGGGTTGTTGAGCCCGATGACGATCAGCTCGCCCCCCAGCCCGATGCCCCAGGCGATCACGGCGGGGCGGGTGGACAGCCGCAGCCCGGCGATCGCCATCACGTAGTAGAGGACGGCGAAGCCCGCGCTGTGCGGCTGGAAGATCAGCAGCAGGATCCCCGAGACGCTCACGAGGCACAGGCCGACGAACCGCCGCCCGCGGGGCAGCGGGCGCCGCCGCGCGCTGAGCGCGATGCCGGCGATCAGCACGACGAGCCCGATGGTCACCCCGAGGCCGTCGCCGCTCAGCCCGGGAGGCGGCTGCGTCGTGAAGATCGAGGCGAAGATCACGCCCAGCGCGACGAGCCCCCAGACCCGCAGGATCGGCCGGCGCCCGTCGGACACCGGCAGGCGGCGCAGCGGGAGGTCCTCGAGCTCGTCCGGCAGCCTCACGCACTCCACGGTAGGGGACGCGCGCGGGAACGTCATGGGCGTGTGGGTGGAGGCGTCTCCACCCACGGGTGGAGACGCAGGTTCGGCCCGGGCGCCGATGACGAACGGCGGCCCAGCGCCGATCCTGTAGGCCATGATCACGAACTCGCTCGAAGTCGCCGCCGCCGAGGCGGCACTCCGTGGAGAGGAGCTCGCCGTCCAGGTGCGCGGACTGCGCAAGTCCTACGGGGAGCTGGAGGCGCTGCGCGGCGTCGACTTCACGGTCCGGCGCGGCGAGGTGCTCGCGCTCCTCGGCCCCAACGGCGCCGGCAAGACCACGCTCGTGGAGATCCTCGAGGGCCACCGCCGGGCCGACGCCGGCGAGGTGTCGGTGCTGGGCCACGACCCCGGCCGGCGCGAGCGCGCGCTGCGCGAGCGCATCGGCATCGTCCTCCAGGAGGGCGCCGTCGACAACGCCATCACCGTGCGCGAGGCAGTCGAGCTCTACAGCGCTGCCTACCCGAATCCGCGCCCGACCGACGAGGTGATCGACCTCGTCGGGCTGGGCGCCAAGGCGGACGATCGCGCGTCGACGCTCTCCGGCGGCCAGCGCCGCCGGCTGGACCTCGCGCTCGGCATCGCCGGCGACCCGGAGCTGATCTTCCTCGACGAGCCGACCACGGGCTTCGACCCGGCGGCCCGGCGCCAGTCCTGGGAGCTCATCGACGGGCTGCGCGCGCTGGGCAAGACGATCCTGCTCACCACCCACTACATGGACGAGGCGCAGCACCTGGCCGACCGCGTCGTGGTGATCGCCCGCGGGCTCCTCATCGCCGAGGGCACGCCGGACACGCTGGGCCGCGACGGCGTCACCGTCGTCGGCTTCCGGCTGCCGGACGGCTACGACGGCGCGCTGCCCGAGGACGCCGAGGTCGAGCGCGGCCACGTCCGCTTCCGCACCCACACCCCCCCGCGCGACCTCGCGCCGCTGCTCGCCTGGGCGGCGGGGCGCGACGTCGAGCTCGAGGGCCTGACCGTGACCCGCCCGACGCTCGAGGACGTCTACCTCGAGCTCACCGAGGAGCCCGCATGACCGCTTCCGATATCTCGCTCGGCGTGCGCTGGCTGCGCGCCCGGCTGATGCTGACGCTGCGCAACCCGCGCGCGGTCGTCTTCACGCTCGCCTTCCCGCTGCTGCTGATCGTGCTGTTCAGCGGCCTGAACGGGAACGCCACCGTCTCCGCCATGGGCGGCGACGGCAAGGTGAAGTTCGCCCAGTTCTACACGCCGTCGATCGCCATGTTCAGCCTGGTCGCCGCCTGCTACACGTCGCTGGTGCTGGGCATCGCGACGGCGCGCGACCAGGGCCTGTTCAAGCGCGTCCGCGGCACGCCGCTGCCGATGGGGATCTACCTGAGCTCCTGGCTGGCGGCCGCTGCCGCCGTGGGGATCGCGGCGATCGTGATCCTGTTCGCCGTGGCCGTGCCCGCGTTCGACGTGCAGATCTTCGCCAACACGCTGCCGGCGGCGATCGTCACGCTGCTGCTGGGCGCGGCCTGCCTGTGCGCGCTCGGCGTGGCGGTGGCCAGCCTGGTCCGCAACGCCGACCAGGCGATGCCGGTGGCCCAGCTGACCTTCCTGCCGATCTCGTTCATCTCGGGCATCTGGTTCCCGCTGGACGGCGCGCCGGAGTGGCTGCTGAAGATCGCCCAC
>JAICUS010000872.1 GCA_025935735.1 Solirubrobacteraceae bacterium
CCACGAGGTGGTCGACGGCCTGGCGGACGCCCTGGTCGTCGGCGGCCAGCACGGCGTCGACGCCGGCCACGCGGACGCGGCGGCCGACCGAGACCACCGGGATCCGGCGCGCCAGCTCGGCCAGCGCCCGCGACGGGCTGATCGGCCCGAGCAGGATCAGCGCCTCGCAGCGCACGCCGAGCAGCGTCTCGATCGCCCGCGGCTCGCCGTGCGTGCGGGTGAGCGCCGAGAGCGCGAGCTCGTAGCCCAGCGCGTCCGCGGCCGCCTGCAGGTCCTCCACGAGCTCGGCCTGGAACGGGTTGCGCACGTTCGCGACGACCCCGAGCTGCCGCGTCCGCCGGCGTGCCAGAAGGCTCGCGGTCCGGTTCGCCCGGTACCCGAGCGCCTCCGCCGCCGCCAGCACCCGCTCCCGCGTCGCCGGGTTCGGCCCGGGCTCGCCGCGCAGCGCCAGCGAGACGAGCGCCTTGGACACCCCGGCCCGCGCGGCCACATCCGCGATCGTGGCGGGCTTCCCCCCATTTGGAGGAACCTCGGTTCGGGTGCTTGACATCGGCGGCATGCGCTACCAGACTTGAACCGGTTCAATTGAAGCGGTTCAAGAAGAGAAGCGCAAGGTGATCCGCTGGGGGCTGCTGTCGCCGGCGCGGATCGGCGAGGTGGTGCTCGCCGGGGCCGCGAGCCGGGCGCGCAGCGGCGCGTTCGTGGCGGTGGCCAGCCGCGACGCCGGGCGGGCGGAGGCCTTCGCGGCCAGGCACGACCTGCAGCCGTTCGGCTCCTACGAGGCGCTGCTGGAGTCCGACGCGGTCGACGCGATCTACGTGGCGCTGCCCAACGCGCTGCACCTGGAGTGGGCGACGCGCGCGCTCGCGGCCGGCAAGCACGTCCTGTGCGAGAAGCCGCTCAGCCCGCGGCCGGCGGAGGTGGCCGCGGCGTTCGACGCGGCGGAGCGCCACGGCCGGGTGCTGGCCGAGGCGTTCATGTGGCGCTATCACCCGTCGACCCGTCTGGCGCAGCGGCTGGTCGCCGAGGGCGCGATCGGCGAGCTGCGCTACCTCAAGGGCACGCTGAGCTTCACTCTTCAGGGCTCCGACCCGCGGCTGGAGAAGGCGCTCGACGGCGGCTCGCTGCTGGACCTCGGCTGCTACTGCGTCGCCGCCGCCCGGCTGTTCGCCGGCGAGCCGGACCGCGTCCACGCCGAGCAGGTCACCGCCGGCGAGGAGGTCGACGTGCAGATGGCCGGCACGCTGCGTTGCGGCGACGTGCTCGCCCAGTTCGACTGCGGCTTCAACCTGCCGCGCCGCGACCGGCTCGAGTTGGTCGGCGGCGACGGGGTGCTCGTCCTGCCCGACCCGTGGGTCTGCCGCCAGCCCGAGCTGATCCTCGACGGCGAGCCGGTCACCGTCGAGGGCGACCTGGAGTTCACCGAGACCGAGGGCTACGGCCTGGAGATCGAGGAGATCTCCACGGCGCTGCTCGCTGGCCGCCCGCTGCCGTTCGGCCGCGACGACGCCGTCGCTCAGGCCCGCGTGCTCGAGGCGCTGCTGGAGCCGGTCCCGGCATGAGGATCTACGTCACCGGCGGCTCCGGGTTCGTCGGCTCGAACCTCGTGCACGTGCTCCGGCAGCACGGGACCGACGTGATCGCGCCCACGCACGCCG
>JAICUS010000212.1 GCA_025935735.1 Solirubrobacteraceae bacterium
CTGGATCTGAACCTGCACGGCGAGTCCGGCCTGGACGCCATCCCGCGGTTGCGCGAGACGTGCCCGGACACGGCGATCGTCGTGCTGACCATGCAGGACGACCCCGGCTTCGCCCGCCAGGCGCTGCAGTCCGGCGCGCTCGGGTTCGTGCTCAAGGAGGCGGCCGACGAGGAGCTGCTGCAGGCCATCCACCTGGCCGCGGGCGGCGAGAACTACCTCAACCCGCGGCTCGGCGCCCGGCTGGCCGCCGCGCCGGCCGAGCCGGCCGGCCCGCCGGACGATCTAACCGCCCGCGAGGTGGAGATCCTGCGGCTGATCGCGCTCGGCCACACCAACACCGAGATCGCGCAGCAGCTGTTCCTCTCCACCCGCACGGTGGAGACGCACCGGGCGCACATCCAGCAGAAGACCCGCCGCAGCACGCGGGCGGAGCTGGTCCGCTACGCGCTCGAGCACGGGCTGGTGGACGTCTAAAGCGGGGGGGTCCGCGGGGGGGCGGAGCCCCCCCGGTGGATCTCCGCGGCCGTCTGGCGGGCCATCTCCAGCTCCTCGTCGGTTCCGACGACGAGCACGGCGACTTGCGCCCCCGGCGGCGAGATCGTGACCTCGTGCGCGGCGTTGCGCGCCGGGTCGACGGCGATGCCCAGCCGCTCCAGGCCGGCGAGCGAGCGCGCGCGCACCTCGGCGTCGTGCTCGCCCACGCCGCCGGTGAACACGATCGCGTGCGCGCCGCCCAGCGCGGCCAGGTACGCGCCGACGTATTTCCGGATGCGGTAGCAGTAGACCGCCAGCGCCTGCGCGGCGCCGGCGTCGCCGGCCGCGACCCGCCGGTGCACCTCGCGCAGGTCGGCGGCGCCGGCCAGCGCGCGCAGGCCGCTCGCGCTGTTGAGCGCCCGCTCGATCTCGTCGACGGCCATGCCCTTCGTACGGTGCAGGTGCGGCACGAGCGCCGGGTCGAGGTCGCCGCCGCGCGTGCCCATCACCAGCCCCTCCAGCGGCGTCATCCCCATCGAGGTGTCCACGCTGCGCCCGCCGGCGATCGCCGCCGCGCTCGCGCCGTTGCCCAGGTGCAGGACGATCAGGTCCGTCTCCTCGAGGTTGCGGCCCAGGTGCTCCGCCGCGGCGCGCGAGACGAACGCGTAGGAGAGGCCGTGGAAGCCATAGCGGCGCACGCCCCACTCGCGGGGCACGGCGTAGGTGTGGGCGTGTGCCGGCAGCGTGCGGTGGAACGCGGTGTCGAACAGCGCCACATGCGGCACGCCGGGCAGCGCGCGCCGGGCCAGCTCGATCCCGGTCACGCCGGCCGGGTTGTGCAGCGGCGCCAGCTCCGACAGCGCCCGCAGCTCGTCCAGCACGCCGTCGTCCACCACCACCGGCGCCCGGAAGCGGTCACCGCCGTGCACCACGCGGTGCGCGACCGCCACGACGTCGTCGAGCGGGCAGGCACCGAGCGCCTCCGCCACCGCCGCCCCGTGGTCCCCGGACACGTCCTCGATCACGCCGCCGCCCACCGCCCGCTCGGCGGCCACGTCGACCAGCCGGTACTTCAGCGACGAGGAGCCGGCGTTGAGGACGAAGACGCGCCGCCCCATCGCCGCCGAGCATAAAGGGGTCAGTCGCCGTGAGTCGCCCCGGCTAAAGGGGTCTGACCCCTTTAGGTGTGCGGCTAAAGGGGTCAGACCCCTTTAGGTTTGCGGGAAAGCCGCAGGTGGCTCCCCGGGGTTCTCCGGATGGCCGTGGAGCTGGGCCGACGTAGGTTGGCGCCATGCCCGATCCGACCCAGCTGCTGATCGCCGGCGGCGGCCCTGCGGCCCTGGAGGCCGCGCTGGCCGTCCAGCGCCTGGCGGGCGAGCGCGTCCGGGTGACGGTGCTCAGCAACCGCGGAGAGCTCGTGTACCGGCCGTTCGCGGTCGCGGAGCCGTTCGGGCTCGGCGAGCCGCAGCGCTTCTCCCTGGACGCCCTGGCCGCCGAGCGCGGCTTGGCGCTGCACCGCGGGCGCCTGCGGGCCGTCGACGCGGACGGGCACCGGGCGCTGATGGAGGACGGCGAGCTGGTCTACGACGCGCTGCTGCTCGCGCTCGGCGCCCGCGCCGAGGAGGCGGTCCCGGGCGCGCTGACCTTCCGCGGCCCCGAGGACGTCGCCCCGCTGCGCGCCGCGCTGCACCGCCTGCACTCCGGCGAGCCGCTGCGCGTGGCGTTCGTCGTGCCGCCGCACACGGGCTGGAGCCTGCCCGCCTACGAGCTGGCGCTGCTGACCGCCCGCTGGGCCGCCGACGCCGGGCTGGCGCTGGAGCCGTGGCTGGTCACGCCCGAGGCGCAGCCGCTGGGCGTGTTCGGCGCCGAGGCGTCGGCCGCGGTGGCCGCGCTGCTGAAGGAGGCCAAGGTGCGCCTGTGGACCGGCGCGTTCGCCGAGGCGATGGAGGACGGCCGGCTGTGGCTGACGCTCGAGGGCGGGCTGCCAGCCGACCTGGCCGTGGCGCTGCCGCGCCTGACCGGCCCGGCCCTGCCCGGCGTGCCGACGGACCGCCACGGCTTCGTGCCGGTCGACGGCCACGGCCGCGTCCCCGGCGTCGCCGACGTCTACGCCGCGGGCGACGTCACCACGCGCCCGCTCAAGCAGGGCGGGCTGGCCTGCCAGCAGGCCGACGTCGCCGCGGCGGCGATCGCCGTCGCGGCAGGCCGCCGGTCGGGCGCGCCCGCAGAGGCTCTCGCCCCCGAGGCCTACCGCCCCGTCCTGCGCGCGATGCTGCTCACCGGCGGGCAGCCGCTCTACCTGCGCCGCGCCGCCGGCGGGACGTCGGGCGCGAGCGAGGAGGCGCCCTGGTGGCCGCCGCACAAGATCGCCGGCCGCGAGCTGTCGCCCTACCTCGAGGCGCACCCCGAGCTGCGGCTCGAGCCGGCCACGGCATGACGCGCCGGCCGCTGCAGGTCCTGATCGCCGGCGGCGGCGTGGCCGGCGTGGAGGCCGCGCTGCGCCTGCACGCGCTGGCCGGCGACCGCGTGCGGATCGAGCTGCTCAGCCCGCGCGCCGACCTGGTCGACCGCCCGCTGCTGGTGCGCGAGCCGTTCGACGGCACGTTCGCGCCGCGGCTGCCGCTCGCCCGCCTCGCCGCGCGGGACATCCGCGTGCGCGAGGACGCGCTGGAGTCGGTCGAGGCCGCGCGCGGCCGGGTGCTGACGCGCTCGGGCGCGCGGGTCGGCTATGACCGGCTGCTGGTGGCCACGGGCGCGCCGCTCACGGTCGCGGTGCCGGGCGCGCTGGCCTTCGGCGGCCCGACCGGCGGCGGGCGCTTCGAGCGGGTCCTGCGCCGGCTGCGCGACGCGGGCGCCGGCCGGCTCGCGCTCGTCGTCCCGCCCGGCCCGGGCTGGTCGCTGCCGCTCTACGAGCTCGCGCTGCTCGCCGCGCCGCGGCTGCCGGGCGTGGAGGTCCTGGTGGTCACGCCGGAGGCGCGCCCGCTGGCCACGTTCGGCGCGGCCGCCGCGGACGCCGTCGCCGACGTGCTGGCCGCGGCCGGCGTGCGCGTGCGCACCGGAGCCGTGGCGACCGCCGCGGTGGACGGCGCGCTGGAGCTGGCGGACGGGACCCGCGAGCCGGCCGACGCCGTCGTCGCCGGCCCGGCCGTGACCGGCCCGGTCGTGCCCGGCCTGCCCGCCGACATGGACGGCTTCGTCGTGGTCGACCGCCACGGCGCGGTCCCCGGCTGCCCCGGCGTCTACGCCGCCGGCGACGTGACCGCCGGCCCGATCAAGCAGGGCGGCCTGGCCGCCCAGCAGGCCGACGCCGCCGCCACGGCGATCGCCGCCGCGGCGGGCGCGCCGGTGCCGCCCGCGCCCGAGGCGTGCACGCTGCGCGCCGTGTTGCTCACCGGCGCTGGGGGTGCCCGACCGGCGGACGCTGCCGGCGGGCGGCGCGGCGACACGTCGCCGGTCGGGTGGGCCCCCGAGGGCTCTCCGCTCTACTTGCGGGCCGAGCTCGTCCAGGGCAGACCCCGCAACAGCGTCGCGTCCCGCGAGCCGCTGTGGTGGCCGCCGGTGAAGCTGGCCGCGCACCACCTCGCCTCGTTCCTGGTGTCCGGCGGCGAGTCGCACGAGCCGCTGGTCGACCGTGCGCGCTGACGGGGTAGAGAATCCCGGGAGAGGCGCATGGACCTCCCGCCCACCGCACAGCCCGACGTGCTCGCGCTGCCGCTGCGCGCCGAGCTCTTCCACGTGCTCGCCGAGCTGCGCCGGCCGGCCACCACGCAGCAGCTCGCCGCCCGCGTCGGCCGCCACCCGAACACCGTGCGGGTCCAGCTCGGGCGCCTCGCCGCCGCCGGCCTGGTCGAGCGCCGCGTGCTGCGCCAGCCGCGCGGCCGGCCGCGGGACGAGTGGACGGTGGCGCCCGGCGCCGCCCCGGGCGGGCGGCCGCCCGAGGCCTACGGGCAGCTCAGCCGCTGGCTGGCCCGGGCGATGAAGAGCCGCGGCGACCTGCCGGCGATCGAGGCGACCGGCCGGGAGATCGGCGCCGAGCTCGTCGCGGACGGGGACGGCCGCCCACTGCCCGAGAGCCTCCATGACGCCCTCGCCGCGCTCGGCTTCGCTCCCAGCGCCGAGCAGCGCCGCCACGGCCGGCTGCGCTTCGTGCTGCGCAACTGCCCCTATCGTGAGGCCGTGCCGCAGAACCCGCCCGCCATCTGCACGCTGCACCGCGGGATCACCCGCGGGATGCTCGACCGGCTCGGCCCGCAGGCCACGCTCACCGGCTTCGTGGCCCGCGATCCCTACCTCGCGGGCTGCGAGATCGAGCTCCAGCCATGAAGCGCAGCGCCGCCCTCACCCCGCTCTCGCGCGACCACCATCACGGGCTGATGGCCGCGCTCAAGCTCACGCGCGCGAAGGAGGCAGACGCCGCGGCGGCCGCCGCCGGCTTCCTCGAGTTCTGGCACGCCGAGGGCCGCCGCCACTTCCAGATCGAGGAGGACCTGCTGCTGCCCGGCTTCGCCCGCCACGGCCCGGCCGACCACCCCGCGGTGGTGCGCGCGCTGGTCGAGCACGTCGACCTGCGCCGCCGCGCGCAGGACGTGGAGCGCGGCGGCGCGCCGCTCGCGGCGCTGAACGAGCTGGGGCGCCGCCTGTCGGCCCACATCCGCGAAGAGGAGAACGGGCTCTTCACCCTGGTCGAGGAGACCCTGCCGGCCGACGAGCTGGCCGCGCTCGGGCAGGCGATCGAGGCCGCCGAGCACGCCCCGTAGATGTCCGCGCCCGCCCGCCGTCCGCCCGCGGAGCTGCTCGTGCGCCGGCTGCCCGAGCGCCGCGCGGTCGTGCTCGTGGCCGCCGCGGCGATGCTCGTGGCGATCTTCGCGGCGATGCGCCAGGTCGACGACCCGGCGCCCGGCATCGGCGTGCTCGCCGTGCTGCCGATCACGCTGATCGCGCTCGAGCTCGGCCTCGCCGGCGGGCTGGCCGCCGCCGCGCTCTCGGCCGGACTGCTGGCGCTCAACGCCGCCGGCGGCCACCCGGAGCTGGGCGCCACCGGCGTCGCCACCCGCACGCTCGTCTTCCTGGCCGTCGGGCTCGTGGCCGGCCGGTTCAGCGACCGCATGCGCGACGCCTTCGGGCGCGAGCAGCGGCTGCTGGACTCGGGGCTCGACCTGGCCGGCGGAATCCGCGCCGACCACGTGGCCGCGATCGTCGCGCGGGCCGCCGCCCGCACGCCGGGCGTGCGCGGCGCACGGGTCGTGCTCGCCGGCGCCGAGCCCGCCGAGGCCGGCGCGTCCGGACACCACCGCGCGACGCTGCCGATCGCCGCGCGCGGCACGGCGCTGGGCGAGCTCGAGGTGAGCGCCGATCGCGCCCTGGCCCGGGAGGAGCGGGCCGCGCTCGAGCTGCTGGCGCTGCAGGCCGGGCTGGCCGTCGACAGCCAGCGGCTGCTGGCGCGCGAGCGCGAGTTCGTCCGCGCCCAGGAGGACGAGCGCCGGCGCGTGGCCGACCGCCTGCACGACGAGCTGGCACAGGTGCTCACCGCGGTGCTGATGGGCCTGCGCGTGGTCTCGCGCGACGCGGCCGACCGCGCGGCGGTGGAGGACCTGCGGGCGCAGGTCGTGGAGGTCCTGCGCGAGCTGCGCGAGGTCGCGGGCTCGCTGCGCCCGGTGGCGCTCGACCAGCTCGGCCTGCGGCCCGCGCTGGAGACCCTGGCCGCCGGCGGGCGGCTCTCGCTCGACCTCGAGGACGACGACCACGCCACCGGGCCGCTCGACCCGGCCGTCGAGACCTCGCTGTTCCGGATCGTGCAGGAGGCGCTCGCCGGCTCGCCGGACGGCGTGCGCGTGGGGCTCTCGGGCACCCCGGGCGAGGTCACCCTCGACCTGCGCCTGCCGGCCGGGACCGCCGTGCTGCCCGCCATCCAGGCCCGCGCCGAGGTCGCCGGCGGGCGCGTCGAGGCCACCGAGGACGCCGGCGCCCTGCGCGTGCGCGTGGCGCTGCCGCGCTGACATGGAGGACGAGGCCCTGACCACCTTGATCGCGCTCGGGCGCCGCGTGCTCGCCGAGGCCGACCTCGAGGCCGTGCTCGAGCGCGTGCTCGACGTCGGCCGCGAGCTGACCGGCGCGCGCTACGCCGCGCTCGGCGTGCTCAACCCGCAGCGCGACGCGCTCGAGCGCTTCATCACCCGCGGCCTCGACCCGGACCAGGAGCGCGCCGCGGGCGCCCCGCCGCACGGCCGCGGCGTGCTGGGCGAGCTGATCGCCGACCCGCGCCCGCTGCGGCTGCGCGAGGTGGCCGAGCACCCGCGCTCCTACGGCTTCCCCGCCGGCCACCCGCCGATGCACTCGTTCCTGGGCGTGCCGATCGTGGTCGACGGCGCGGCCTGGGGCAACCTCTACCTGACCGACAAGGCGGGCGGCGAGTTCAGCGCCGAGGACGAGCAGGCGGTGGAGATGCTCGCCGGCTGGGCGGCGATCGCGATCGCCAACGCGCGCCGGCTCGCCGAGGTCCGCCGCCGCCGCGACGAGCGCGAGCGGACCGTCGCCGCCCTGCGGGCCACCGTCGACATCTCGCGCGCGCTGGCGGGCGAGCCGGACCTCGACGTCGTCCTGCGGCTGATCGCCGAGCGCGGCCGCGCGCTGGTGGGCGCGCGCACGCTGGCCATCGAGCTCACGTCCGGCGGCCGCGTGCAGATCGCCGCGGCGGCCGGCGAGATCGACCCCGGCATCCTCGGCAGCGAGGTGTCGCTGGACGGCACCGTGGCCGGCCGCGTGCTGGAGACCGGGCGCGCCGAGCGGCTGAGCGACGAGCGCAACGCGGCGCGCTTCCGCGAGCGCGGCCTCGGCGGCCTGGGGATGCCGGCCCGCGCCGGGCTGTTCGTCCCGCTGCGGTTTCGCAACGAGACGCCGGGCGTGCTGGTGGCGCTCGACCCCGAGCAGGGCGGCGACTTCACCGACGCCGACGAGCGGCTGCTCGGCTCCTTCGCCACCAGCGCCGCCAGCGCGGTGGTGACCGCCCGCTCGGTCACCCGCGAGTCCATGCGCGCGCGCGAGGCGGCGGCCGAGGACGAGCGCCGCCGCTGGGCGCGCGAGCTGCACGACGAGACGCTGCAGGGCCTCGGCGCGCTGAGGATGGCGCTGTCGCTGGCCCGCCGCGTGCCCGACCCGGCCGCGGCGCTCGACGACGCGCTGGCCGAGCTGGACACCGAGATCGCCAACCTGCGCGGGATCATCTCCGACGTCCGCCCGGCCGCGCTGGACCAGCTCGGGCTGCCCGCCGCGCTCGACGCGCTGGCGCACCGGATGGGCCATCGCGGCATCGCCGTGGACCTGCGGATCGACCTCCCCACCCGTCCGGGCGAGGAGGTCGAGACGGCGGTCTACCGGATCGTGCAGGAGGGGATCAGCAACGCGATCAAGCACTCCGGCGCCGAGGCCGTGGCCGTCCGCGTGAGCGCGGACGACGGCGAGATCGTGGCCAGCGTCCACGACGAGGGCCGCGGCTTCGACGTCGCGATCCCGGCCGCCGGGTTCGGGCTGACCGGGATGCGCGAGCGGACCGAGGCCCTCGAGGGGACGCTGACGCTTCAGTCGGCGCCCGGGGCGGGCACCACGCTCACCGTCAGGCTGCCTTCCCGGCCGCGGTGAACGCGCCCGCGGCGCCCTTCATCATCCCCGCGAAGGAGTGGTCGACGAAGGGGTAGGCGCCCGGCGCGTCGAGGCTGAACTCGACCCAGCCGCCCTGGGAGGGGGCGAGGTTGACCGTCTGGGAGTCGTGCCCGGTCTGGCCCTCGATCACGGTGCGGTCGAACACGGTGCCGATGATGTGGAAGGCCGACCACAGCGACGGCCCGGCGTTGAGGACGTACAGGCGGACCGTCTCGCCGACGCCGACCTTGATCGGGGCCTTCTTGTACTGGTCGGCGTAGCCGTTGAACGCGACCACGCTCGGCTGCATCGCCTCCATCTTGCCCAGGTCGGCGGGCTTGCCCGGGGCGCCGATGTAGTACTCCTGCTGGGTCATCCAGTACTCGTGGTCGACCTTGGGCAGGTTGCGCGGCTTGACGATCATCGCGCCCACCATGCCGGCGCCGGTGTGCATGAGCACCGGGTCGGTCGCGCAGTGGTACATGAACACGCCCGGGTGCTTGGCCACGAAGCTGAACGTCTTCGTCTGGCCCGGCCCGATCGTCGTGTAGTCCGCGCTCGGCGCGACCTCGGCCGAGTGGAAGTCGATCGAGTGCGGATAGTCGACCTTGAACGACTTGCCGCTCTGGTTGACCAGGTCGATCTGCACCTTGTCGCCGACGTCGACGACCATCGGGGTGGAGACGCCGGTGCCGCGGTGGGCGACGCCGTTGACCGCGTAGGACCACACCTTGGTCGGCGGCTGGTCGTCGGACACCCGGGTGACGTGCTCATAGACCTGCATGCGGAACTTCTTCACCGGGCCGGCGGGGACGGCGGGCAGCGCCGGATTCGGGCGCGCGTAGGCCTCGACCGCCGGGTCGGCGGCGCTGGAGCCGCCCATGTCCATCCCGGCCATGTCCCCCATGCCCGTGCCGGCGCCGGCCGCGGCCGGCGCGACGTCGTGGCGGCCGGTCAGCAGCACGATCGCGATGATCAGCGCGCCGGCGATGGCGAGGGCGCCGAGCGTGAGCCCGAGCAGGCGGTCGGCGCCGCGCTCGGAGCGGTCGGCGACGCGGGCCTCCAGGCGGTC
>JAICUS010000477.1 GCA_025935735.1 Solirubrobacteraceae bacterium
AGCGCTTCGCCGCGCCTGCATCCGGGTGTTCGGCGAGGCCGACCTGGTCAAGTTCGCCCGGCGCCGGCCGGGCCGGGATGCGGCGGGGGCGTTCCTCGGCGAGGCGCGCGTGCTGCTCGCCGCCTGGCGCGAGGCAGCGACGCGGGAGACGGCCGATGCGGTTCGCTGACCCGGTCTATCTGCTGCTGCTCCTCGTGCCATTGGGCTGGGCGGCTGCCCGCTGGCGCGACCGTCGCGCCGTGCCGGTCGAGCGCATCGGATTCCCCGGGCTGCCGTTTCTCCAGGGCGCGCCCGTCACCTGGCGCGCGCGCTGGCCCTGGCTCCCCGACGCGCTCCGCATGCTCGGCCTCGCGCTGCTCGCGGTGGCGCTGGCGCGGCCGCAGGTGCCCCACGAGGTGCGGCAGATCCGGAGCAAGTCGCGCAACATCATGGTCGCGCTCGACATCTCGAGCAGCATGAAGGCGGGCGACTTCCAGCCCGGCAACCGGCTGATGGTGGCGCGCTCGGTCCTGGCCGACTTCACCCGCGAGCGGAAGGGCGATCTGCTCGGCCTCGTGATCTTCGCCGGCCGCGCGTTCCTCCAGGCGCCGCTCACGCCGGACAACGATCTGCTCGGCCGCATGCTGGGGAAGGTGGACATCGGCATGCTGCCCGACGGCACGGCGATCGGCACTGCGATCGCGACCTGCCTCAACCAGCTCAAGGACCTGCCGCCGGCGGCGAGCGCCATCGTCCTGATCACCGACGGGGCGAACAACACGGGCAAGCCGTCGCCGCTGGTGGCGGCGGAGGCGGCGAGGGCCATCGGCATCCGGATCCACACGATCGGCGTGAGCGCGGCCGACACCACCGCGCCCGACAAGCGGTTCATCTGGCGCGCGGGCGGGCGCACGCCGGATCGGCTCACGTCGGGCGACGAGGCCATCCTCAAGCGCATCTCCGACCGGACCGGCGGCCGATACTTCCGGGCCACGGACCCACAGGCGCTGAAGGAGATTTTGAGCGCGATCGATCCGCTCGAGCGCCGCGAGGTCAAGATCAGCGAGACCCGCGACTACCGCGAACTCTTCGGGTTCGCGCTCGGCCCCGGGCTCGGGCTGCTGGCCGTCGGGCTGGTGCTCGGCGCCACCCGGCTCAGAGGCCTGCCGTGAGCTTCGCGTGGCCCCTCGTCCTGCCGGCCGGCGCGATCGTCGTGGCCGTCGCCGCATGGCTCCTGCTCCGCGGGGTGCGGCGACGCGCCGCGGCGCTGCGCGAGTTCGGGGAGCCCGGCCTGCTGGCCCGCGGCTCGAGCCTGGGCGACGAGCGGACCGCCCGCCGGCGCGCCTGGCTCCAGATCGCGGCGCTCGCGTTCGGCGTGGTCGCCCTCGCGCGGCCGCAGTTCGGAGAACGGCCCGCCGAGCTCGCCCGCACCGGCCGCGACCTGCTCGTGCTGCTCGACCTGTCGCGCTCGATGACCGTGGCCGACGTGCGGCCGAATCGCCTGGCCGAAGCCAAGGCCGCCGTCTGGTCGACGGTTTCCGCGTTTCCCGGCGACCGGGTGGGCCTCGTCGTGTTCGGCGGGAGCGCTTTCCTGCAGCTCCCGCTCACGTCGGATCACGCCAGCTTCAGGCTGTTCCTCGACGCGGCGACGCCGGACGACCTGGGCGACCCCGCGACCGACATCGGTACCGCGCTCGCCACGGCGGGAAAGGTGTTCGAGCACGAGGGCGAACGCGGGCACCGCGCGGTGCTGCTCGCGAGCGACGGCGAGTCCGATGAGGTCGACCTCGACGCGGCGACCGCCGACCTCCGGAGCCAGGGCATCCCGGTGTTCACGCTGGGCGCGGGCACGCCCGCCGGGGCGCCGGTTCCCGCCGACAGCTCGGAGGCGCCCGAGAAGTTCCACCGCGACCACATCGGCCGCATCGCGATCTCGAAGCTGGACGAGCGCGAGCTGCGCGCGATCGCGAAGCGCACGGGGGGAGCGTACGCGCGGGCGGACCGACCTGCCGATCGCGCGCCGTTCCGCGAGGCCATCGCGCGGGTGCAGGCGCGGACGCTGTCCACCAGCCGGATCACCGAGCGGGCGGACCGATTCCAGTGGCCGCTCGCGCTCGCGGTGGCGGCGTTGCTCGGCGACCTGGGCCTGGCCGGGCTGGCGCGCCGGGCCGCGCGCGCGCGGGGCGCGGTCGCGGCCGGGCGGCCGGGCGCGGGCGCGATCGCAGCGGCGCTCGTGCCGCTGCTCGTGTTGCTGAGCGGAGGCTGCGCGCGAGGCACGCTCGACGCCCGCAAGGGACAACGGCTGTACGACGCGGGCGATTTCGCCGGGTCCGCCCGGGCGTTCGATCAGGCGCTCGCGGCGGACAGCTCGGCGGGGCGGGCCTATGGCGCGGGCAATGCCTACTATCGCATGAAGCGCTACGAGGACGCCGCGAAGCGCTACACGCTGGCGGCCGCGAGTCCCGAGCTCCGTCAGCGGAGCGAGTACAATCTCGGCAATGCGCTCGTCCGCGCCGCCGAGGAACGGCCCGAGCGCGGCGAGCTGCTGTACGACGCCCTCGGCGCCTATCAGGAGGCGCTCCGCCTGGCGCCCGGGGACAAGGACGCCAAGTGGAACCTCGAGCTGGCGCTGATCCGGATCGACGAGGACCGGATGAACGGCGGCTCGCGGGGCCAGACCCGGCGGGCCGACTACGGCCGCGGCAACATGAAGTCGCCGGGCTACGAGGGGAACCCGGAGGCCGCGACCGGTGCGATGGCGGGCGGCGGCTACGGCGCGGGCATCGGTGAGTCGGTGGATACCCTGGACGCGGACCAGGCGCGGCAGCTGCTCGAGACGGTCCAGCGCGAGCAGCTCTCGAGCCACCAGGGCCGGCATGAGAATCAGGGATCGAGCGAGGGGCGCGACTGGTAGGCTCTTGCGCGCCACCCGCCGATGTCATAGACTGAGCGACACAACTGACGTCGTGGTCATTTGCGGCCTATTGCAGCCACGTTAAACAAATGCTAAAAAGCCTCGCGTCCCGAGTGTCTTTTTGGCACCGGGCGCTTTGCCTTTTCAGGCGGTTCGGTGCCGAGACGATGCGACGGGCGTGGGGCGGAGATCCACGTCATGACGACCGTTGCCGTTCCCGCGCCCGCCGCGGATGCTCGACCGCACGCGCCGCGTCCCACGCCGCTTCCCCTGGCGTGCCGGCTCTGCGGCGCCCCTCACGCGCCCGGCCCCATCGCTACCTGCGAGGAGTGCCTGGGCCCACTCGAGCCGGTGTACGACCCCGGCCGCCGGCTTCCTGACGCCGAGAGCATCGCCGCGCGGGAGCATTCGCTGTGGCGCTACCGCGAGTGGCTGCCGTTCGAGGGCGCGCCGGCCCTCTCGCTCGACAGCGGGTTCACGCCGCTGCTCGACGCGCCCGCTCTCGCGCGCCGGCTCGGGGTCGCGCGGGTCTGGGTGAAGAACGACGCCGTGAGCCATCCCTCGCTCAGCTTCAAGGACCGCGTGGTCGCGTCCGCGCTCAACGCCGCACTGGGCCTGGGGCTCGACACCGTGGGCTGCGCTTCGACCGGGAACCTGGCCAACGCGGTCGCGGCGCAGGCGGCGCGCGCGGGGCTCCCGGCCTGGATCTTCATCCCGCACGATCTCGAGCTGGCGAAGGTGGTGGGGACCGCCGTATACCATCCGCACCTCGTGCGGGTGCGTGGCAACTATGACGACGTGAACCGGCTCTGCTCGCAGGTGGCCGACCGCTATGGCTGGGGGCTGGTCAACATCAACCTGCGCGCCTACTACGGCGAAGGCTCCAAGACCATGGCCTTCGAGATCGCCGAGCAGCTCGGCTGGCGGCTGCCGACGGCGGTGGTGGCGCCGATGGCGGGCGGATCGCTGCTGACCAAGCTGGAGAAGGGGTTCCGCGAGTTCGCCGAGGCCGGGCTGGTGGCGGACGCCGCGCCGCGGCTCTACGGCGCGCAGGCCGCGGGCTGCGCGCCGATCGTGAACCTGGTCGAGCAGGGCGGAGAGCACATCGCGCCGGTCGTGCCGCGGACGATCGCGCGCTCGCTCGCGATCGGCAACCCCGCCGACGGGCGGTTCGCCGCGGCCGCCATCCGCGCCAGCGGCGGGTCGGCGGCGGCGGTCTCGGACACGGCGCTGGTGGACGGCATCCGGCTCCTCGCGGAGACGACGGGCGTCTTCACCGAGACCGCTGGCGGCGTGACGGTGGCCGCCGCCCTGGCGCTGGCCGAGCGCGGAGCGCTGCGGCCGGACGACGAGCTCGTCCTCTGCATCACCGGCAACGGACTCAAGACCGTCGAGGCGCTGCAGGGCGCGCTGCCCGACGTCCCGACCATCGCGCCCCGCATCCGCGAACTGGAGGCTCTGTATGGCCGTGACCTTTAGCCTGCCGACCGTGCTGGCCCGTCTCGCCGACGGGCAGGCGAGCATCGCCGCGAGCGGCGACACCCTGGGCGACGTCGTCGCCGACATCGCCGGCCGCTATCCCCGGCTCGCACCGCGCCTGCGCGACGACCAGGGCGGCCCGTACCCGTTCGTGACCTACTATCTCAACGACGAGGACATCCGCTTCCGCGACGGCTTCGCCACGCCGGTGCGCTCGGGTGATGAGATCACGGTGGTGGCGGCGATTGCGGGGGGGTAGGGGGAAGGGCGGGTTGACGTCAGACGGTCAGACGGTCAGACGGGCAGACGGTCGGACGGTCAGGGTCGCGCCTTCATCCCGAGCGCAGCGAGGGACCTTCTCCGCGGTTCGTGGAACGACCCGACGTTCGGGGCAGGCGGGCAAGGGACCTCGCTGCGCTCG
>JAICUS010000145.1 GCA_025935735.1 Solirubrobacteraceae bacterium
GGGGGGCCGGTGTGGCGGGTGAGGGCCCGCCGCCGCGCTCAGCGGATCGCGACCCGCCACACCCAGCCGACGATCGCCCCCTGCAGCGGCAGCCGCGCCCACAGCAGCGGCCGCGGGAAGCGGGGGAAGCGCTCCGCGTGCACCGCCATCTCCACGTTGGCCGGGAAGATGGCCACGAGCGTCGCGACGAGCCACCAGCCCGCGGCCCGCCGCGTGCGCGCGTGCAGCACGCCCGCGCCGCCCACCATCTCCGCGACCCCGCTGGCGTAGACGAGCGGCCGGTGGGCAGGCAGGTAGCGCGGCATGATCGCCACGTACATGCGCGGGCGCAGGAAGTGCAGCGCGCCGGTCACGAGGAAGGTGGCGCCGAGGACGGCTCGCTTCATGAGCGCTAAGGCTGGCAGGCGCGCTGAATGGCCGTCGCGGCGGCGAGGATGCGGTTGACCGCCGGCTTGTCGGTCATCGCCGCCACCGCGGCGGGGAAGTCGCCGCGGGCCGCCGGCGCCTTCGCGCGGGCGAAGTCGCGGCTGAACTTGCGCAGCGCCCGGACCATCCGGGCGTTGACCGCGCTCAGCGGGTCCGGGACGCCGGCCGCCGCCATCAGCCGGGCCGAGCGCTCGAGCTGCTGCTGCTCGGTGGCGATCCGGCTCGCGAGATCCTCCTTGTTCTCCGACTGGGCGATCAGCTCGGAGCTGGAGCCCAGCGCGAGCGTGACCCGCTGCAGCCGGGCGTACAGCGGCGCGCAGAGCTGCTGGTCGGCCACGGTGAGCGGGATCGGCGTGGCCGTCGGCTTGGCGGCCGTCGCCGTGGCGGCGACCGTCGCCGCCGGGGCCGGGGTGCGGCGCGCGGCCGGCTCGTGGCCGCCGCCTCCACAGCCCGCGAGCGCGAGCACGAAGGCGAGCCCCGCGACGAGCCGCCTCATCGCTGCACGAGGACGCGCGCGACGACCTGCGGCCCGAAGTCACCGACCGGGTCGAGCCGCCAGAACAGCCCGTTCGGGCCCAGCGGCGCGTTGCCGGGCACGTGGACCCGCATCTCGAACCACTGCGACTTGCCGGGCGCGATCGGCGCGGCGGCGCCGCAGTTGAGCTGGTGCGCCTCCGTCGGGCCGACCGGCGCGAACTTCTCGGCCAGCAGCGGGCAGCGGCCGTCGAAGCGCACGGTCTCCGTGGTGGAGCGGTTGCGCAGGTCGACGGCGAACCGCAGGTCCTCGCCGCGGCGCGCCCGCAGCGCGCCCTGGCCGCCACCGACCGGATGCGCCGTGACCGTCAGCGGCGCGTCGGTGAAGCCGCGGCCGGCGGTCAGCGGCTCGGGCGCGATCGGGCGCATCCCGATGGTCGACGGGCGCCCTGCGTGGTCGCACGGCACGACCGCGGTGTAGTCGGCGTCGAGGCTCCCGCCGTGCGCCGGCAGCGTCAGCCGCAGCGCCTTCGGCGGGTTGATCCCGCGCTGCTTGGCCGCGAGGCCGGCGTGCGGGCACCAGTTCGCCCAGTCGAGGCTGACCACCGCGCCCTGCCCGGGCGCCAGCGACCGCAGGGCGGACGCCGGCGGCGCGACCTGCGGGAACGGCAGCGGGGCCGCCGGCAGCGCGCGCTGGCGCTGCCGGGGCGGCGCGGTGCCGCCGACGAAGCGCGCGGACGGGCGGCCGGTGAGCGCGCAGGCGCGCGGGCCGCGGTTGCGCAGCAACAGCGTGCCCGTCCCGCCCTCGCTCGCCCCCGGCACGAGCGCCAGGCCCTTGCCCTCCACCTTTAGCTGCGCCGCCCGGCACGGCGGCGCGGACCCGCCGTCCGTGGCCAGCGCCGCCGGCGCCGTGGCCCGGAACGGCACGAGCTTGACCTTGGGGCCGGCGGCCGCCGCGGGCTTGTGCCCGCCACCGCCACCACCGCAGCCGGCCAGCGCCAGCAGCGCCGCACAACCCAACACCCTCCGATACATCCTGAAGTCTCTTCCTCCTGAAACAGCCCACCGCCGCGGTGCCCGACACCGTAGTGCCGGGCACCGCGCGCAGGCGGGTTCCCTACGGGTTCGTCGTGGACAGCGTGAACGTCAGCGTCTTGCCGTAGCTGCCCGTCCGGAGCGCATCGTTCTTTCCGATGTGCTGCCGGAACTTCAGCGTCACCTGGTCATTGCTGACCGGGTTGCCGTACGTCAGCACGGTGAGCGGGTTCGCACTCACCGGGGCGAACGCCCCGCCTGTGCCGAGGGCGCTCGTCGCCGACGCCTGCAGCGCGGACGGCAGCGAGAACGTCCCGTTGACCAGGTGCCCGCTCGTGGCCGACGTGTCCGGGTCGGCGACCGACAGGGCCGCGTCGCCGGCGGTGGACGTCACCGTGGCCGTCGTCTGGGCGTCGTAGTCCTTGTCGACGCCCGGAGTGAACGCCCCGAACGTCGCCGGGCCGCCCAGCGACAGCGACAGCGTCGCTGGCACGGAGCCGCCGACAGTGCCCTGCGCGTACGTGCCGTCGACCTCGTTGACGCCGTTGCCCAGCTGCTGGAACGCGCCGTTGCCGAGCCCGGTGATGAACTGCTTCTCGGCGCCGGTGAGCGTGCCGCACGGATCCGTGCTCGGCGGCACCGGCTCAGAGGCCGGCGGCGTCGCCGGGAACAGCGTCGGCTGGAACTCAACCGGCAGCGCCTGCCGGTAGTAGCCGACATGGCCGGCCGCGTCGAGCGTGTACAGCTTCACGTCGTAGTACGCCGGCTGCGTGCTGGCGTACGTGTGGGTCACCTTCTGGTTGGTGGAGGCGGCCGTGTGGCCGTCGCCGAAGTCCCAGAAGTACTTCAGCCCGTTCGTGGAGCCGTCCGGCGTGCGGCTGAACGACCCGTCGAAGGTGACGGTGTTCGTCGTCGTCGGCTTGGCCGGGTCCGTCTCGAAGTACGAGACGTTGTCGTTGCCCTTCGGCACCGCGCCGGCGTACTGGTCACGCTGGATCAGGTAGTCGGTCCAGGTGGCCGGCAGCTCGAGCGCCCGCTTGAGGCCCTCCGACGGCGTCTGCACCCCTCCGGGTCCGTGGATGGTCCCGGACGCGAAGTAGTTGAGGTGCGAGATGTAGTCGTCGACCACGTCCTGCCCGCCGTAGGCCGCGAGGCCGGGCTTGGAGGCGTAGTTGGCCGGATACGGGTTCTCCGCGCCGCCGACCGCCGGGTTGGTGCTCGAGTCGAACGCCCCGACGATGCCGTAGCCCGGGATGCCCCGGTTGATGAACGACACCTGGTCGGTCCGGCCGAGCGCGTCGTCGATGACCGGCGAGTACTTCTGCTGGTCCTCGGGCGTGTAGGCCGGAACGGTCTGCGCGCTCGGGTCCACCGGGGTCGAGCCGACCTGGTCGAGCCGCAGCGGGTTCTCCAGCGGCATCGAGAAGTTGTACTTCTGCCCCAGGGTCTGGAAGGCCTGGGTCACCGAGTCGGCGATCGCCGAGCGGAACGCGATCTCGGCCGGGAAGTTGGCCTGGATGCGCGCCCACGCGTCGGACGTGGCCGGGTAGATGTTGTTCGCCGCCAGCGGCGTCGCGTTGATGTTCGTGTACCACGGCCCGACGCCGCCGCCCACGATGTTGTTGAGGTAGTGCTGGGTGCCCCAGTGGTAGGCGGGGTACTCCAGCCCGTTCTGGTCCATGTTGGCCACCATCACGTACTGGCCCTGCGGCCCGTCCGGGATGAGGCCGAGCGCGGTGCGGGTCACCGTGACGCCGGCCGCGTAGTCGGAGGCCAGCGGCGTGGACAGCGTCAGCCCGGTGCCGACGTCCCCGGCGGACGCGCCGGTCGCGTGGGCCTTGGCCAGCGGCTGCGCCAGCGTCACGCCGGTGCCGCCGGCCCCGGTCGTGCCGATGGCGGCGATCGTAGCGAACTCCTGGTTGGCGCCGGTGTCGATGGCGATCCGGTGGCCGACGACCATGTCCCGGGTGCTGGCGACCTTGATCACCGTGTCGCCCGCGGCGGCCGCGGCGGCCAGGGTCGTCAGGCGGCCGGCGCTCGTACCGACCGAGGAGACCGTCTTGACCTCGTGCTTGCCGGCCTGGTCGATCAGGATGGCCGACCCGGCGAGGATGCCGTTGATCGAGCCCACGGGGATCGTCGTGTCGCCCGCCGAGACCGGCGCCGCGAGCGTGGTGGGCGTATCGGCGGACGAGTACTCGCCGGAGCCCACCAGGCCGGTCTCCTCCGCGTCATAGAGCGCGGTCTTGATCGTCCGCTTCGGGTAGGTCCCGTTGAGCTGGTACCAGCGCATCAGGCCCTGCAACTCGGCCATGCCCATGGTTATGCCGGTGTCGGCGTCATATGGGGAGCCGTTGTTCCAGTTGCCGTTGCGGATGCTGGTGAACGGCGTCAGGCTGCCGCTCTGCGCGCCGGCCGCCGGGTTGCCCCGGATCGGCGTGCTGTCGTTGTGGCCGGCGATCAGCACGACCTGCCCCGGACACGCCTGGCCCGGGATCGTCACCGTGGCGTCGTCGAGCTGCCACTGGTAGGTCTGGTTGCCGCTGCCGCTGCAGCACGGGTCGAAGTGGTCCTTCGCCGTGAGGAACCTGCCCATCGGCCCCATGTGCGAGTCGTCGCTGTTGGTCGACTCGCTCTTCCACCACTGGTAGTACTCGGTGGCGCCGTTGTAGTTCGGCGGCAGGTTGTCCGCCGTGTTGAGGTTGTCCGGCGGGCCGTCGGCGCCGGCCACGCGGAACACGAACTGCGACTGGGAGAACCACTCCTCGTGATAGAGGAAGTCGTTGTCGATGACCGGGTGCTCCGCCGTGGCGAGGATCGCCGCCGCCGCGTGGGTGGACTTCGGCGCCGTGGCGCCGTGCGCGGTGGACGCGACCACCGGGATCGCCAGGGCGAACGCCGTGGCGACCAGGACAAGCACGCGCCTCATCGCGACACCTCCTCGCGCTTCGCCGGGGCTTGCCCACCGGCACCACCGCCCGCGGCGCCGATCAGCGCCGCCGTCTCCTGCGGCGACAGCGTCCCGCAGGCGGGAGTGCCCGGAGCCGCTCCGGCCGGGCCGTTGACCGAGACCGCCTGGCGGTAGACGCCCCACGCGCCGGCCTTGCCGACCGCGAGCTTGACGTCGGCCCACATCGGCCCGGAGAACGTGTGCGACACGGTCTTGCCGGTGGCGTGCGTGCCGTCGCCGAAGTCCCAGTAGTAGGTCAGCCCGTCGCCGCTGCCGTCGGCGGCGCGGGCGAAGCTCGCGTCGAAGCCGACGGTGGTCGAGGACGGGGTGGCCGGGCTGGTCTCGAAGTAGGCGACGGGCGTCGTCGGCTTGGCCGTCGCGCCGGCGTAGTCGTCGCCGGCGATCAGCATGCTCGTCCACTCGGCCGGCAGCTCGAGCGCCCGCTTGAGCTCCTCCGTGGGCTGCTCCGCCCCGGCGGGACCGTGCGGCGCGCCCGCGGCCAGCCAGTTGAGGTGGTCGAGCGTGTCGGTGGTGTAGCCGACCGGCTGCACCTGGTTGACGTGGAACGGCACGCCGCTGTCATGGGCGAACCCGAGCGGGTGCGCGAGCGTGACCGTCTTGGCGGCGGCATCGAGCGACTGGATCTGGTCGTACTCGATGTTGTCGCCGCGATCGATGAAGATCGCGTTGCCGACCGCGAGCTTCGAGACGTCGGCCACCGTGACGTTCGTGGCGCCCGCGGCCAGCGGGGCGGCCGTGGTGGTCATGCCGGCCACGGGGGTGTTCGGGCCGATCTGGAACGTCGTCTGGTTGCCCGTGTAGCCGAGGATCGGCGTCGCCTTGATGGCGTCGCTGACCGAGGCGGCGTACGGGTTCTCGTCGCTGTTGGAGTTCTTGACGCCCGAGACCGTGAAGCCCGGGATGCCCTTGTTGAAGAACGCCTGCTCGTCCTCGAGCGCGTCCTTGTCGTCACGCACCGGCGAGAAGCGCTGCTGGTCGGCCGCCGAGTACGCGGGGAAGACGGGCGTGACGCCGTTGTAGGGCGCCGGCGGCGTCTGGCCGTTCGGCATGTCGAAGCGCAGCGGGTTCTCCGCCGGAACCGAGAACGCGTACTTTGCGCCCTGCTCGGCGAAGCCCGCCGCCACTGCGCTCTGCAGGTCGGTGTGCAGCTGGCCGATCGCCGCCGCGTTGCCGGCGATCGCGCCGCTCGCGTCGGGGTAGGCCCGGTTCGGCGCGCTCGGCGTCGCCTTGATGAACGTGAACCACGGCGGCACGCCGCCGCCGGGGACGTTGTTCCAGTAGTACTGGGTCCCGATGTGGAACGCGGGGTAGTCGGGCCCGAGCGAGTCCATGTTGGCGAACAGGACGTACTGGCCCTGCGGGCCCGCCGGGATGAGGTTGGCGGCGTAGTACTTGGAGCCCTCGCGGCTGAACAGCCCGTCGCCGTCCTTGCCGCGCGAGGCGTCGAGCAGCGCCACCTTCAGCGTGCGCTTCGGGTAGGTGCCGTTGTTGTCGTACCACTTGAGCAGCGCCTGGTACTCGGCCTCGGTGACCGCGACGCCGGACAGGCCGTCGTAGGCGCCCTCGTTGCCGAGGTTGGAGTCGGTGATCTCGCGCCGCGCGGCGCCGAAGCCAGTGACGCCGCTGGTCGAGCCGGTGTTGATCTCGTCGACGATGTCCGGGTTCACGGGCGCCTCGTCGGGGTGCGCGGCGAGCAGCACGCGCTGGCCCGGGCAGGTGGCGCCGGGGATGGTCACCTCGGCGTCGTCGGAGTCGAAGCGGTAGCCGCCGGTGCGGCGGAAGAAGTGGTCGCTCGCCGTGGCAAAGGAGGCCAGCGGGCCGTTGACCGCGGTGCTGGTGAGCTGGCCCTTCCAGTGCGCGAAGAGCTCCTGCTCGCCGTTGACCGTCGGCGGGACGTTGAACGGATCGGACGGGTTCTGCGGCGGCCCGTCGGCGCCGGAGATCCGGTAGCTGTAGCTGTTGGCCATGCCGTACAGCTCCGTGTACAGGTGGTCGATGTCGACCACCGGCGACGGCTGCGCTGCCGGCACGGCTCCGGCGCGCGAGGCGCCCAGTGACGACATCCCGACGGCGGCGGCGGCCGCGGCGGTGGCCGCAGCGAGCAGCAGCGCCGTGCGGCGTCGCCATGACAGGCGGGGTACATCCATCCGCAAGACCCTCCTCGACGTGGACAGACCACCGCCAATCCTCCGGCACGCGTCGGGGCGGGCACAACCGCGCCGCGAGCGGGGCCGCGCCGCCTCCGCGCGGCGCCGAGGGCGACTTTGGCTCTAGCGGCCGGTTCGCGGCGGTTCGGCCGTGGAGAGATCTCCACGACGAGTTTGGCCTCTGCGCACCTGCGGGTTACGCCGCGTTGACGCGCGGGCGCGCGGCGGGGCCGGGCGTGCGGTCGAGCTGCTCCGGGGTGACCGTGTGGCCGGCCTCGCACACCATCCGCGTGTGCACCGGCGCGCCGCAGCCGTGGTGGCTGACCAGCAGCGACGGGCCCTCGGGATCGGCCAGGTACTTGTCGCCCCACTCGCGCAGCGCGTTGATCGCCGGGTAGAGGTCGCGGCCCTTCTCGGTCAGGTGGTACTCCGAGCGGCGGCGCTGGCCGGGCTCGCGGTACTCGCGGCGCTCGAGGACACCGTGGGCGAGCAGCAGCTCCAGCCGGTCGGCGAGCACGGACCGGGAGATCCCCAGGTGGTCCTGCATGTCCTTGAAGCGGTGCAGGCCGCGGGACACCTCGCGCATGATCAGGACGACCCAGGGCTGGCCGACGAGCGTGACCGCGCGGCCGACGGAGCAGTTGGAGACGTCCCACTCGAGGTAGTCCATGACTTGCATGATAGCCCCTGAGTTTCATTTGCGAACTCAGTCTGCTACCGTCCCTGCGATGCTGAGTACGGGAATCGAACCCAGGCGCCGGCGGACGCTGTCTCCCCGCCTCGCCTACGCCCACGTGGCCGGGGCGATCGGGCTGGCGCTGTTCGCCTCCAGCACGCCGTCGCCGCTGTATGGCACCTACCGCGCGCTCTGGGGCTTCTCGCCCGTCGTGCTGACGCTGATCTACGCCACCTACGCGATCGGCGTCCTCGGCGCGCTGCTGGTGGCCGGCCGGATGTCCGACGAGGCGGGCCGGCGGCCGGTGCTGATCGTCTCGCTGGCCGCGCTGATGGCCGCGTCGGTGCTGTTCATGCTCGCGACCTCCGTCGCCTGGCTGTTCGTGGCGCGCGCGCTGCAGGGGCTGGCCACCGGCCTCGTGCTGAGCGCGGCCAGCGCGGCGCTGCTCGACCTGCACCCGCGGCGCGACGCCGCCGGCGTGGGGCTGACCAACGGCGTCGTCAGCGCCGCCGGGCTCGGGCTGGGCGCGCTGGTGTCCGGTGTGCTCGTGGAGCTGCTGCCCGCGCCGCGGGTCCTGCCCTACGTCGTGCTGCTCGTCCTGTTCGCGGTGGCGTTCGCGGGCGCGCTGGCGATGCCCGAGCCGGTGGCGGCGCGCCGGCGTCCGCGGCTCCGGCTCCAGCGCCCGAGCGTCCCCGCGAGCGTGCGCGGCCCGTTCCTGCTGGCCGCCCTCGCCGTGCTCTCGTCGTGGTCGATCGGCGGGCTGTTCGTCGCGCTCGGGCCGAGCCTCGCCGCCACGCTGTTCCACACCTCCAACCACGTGGTGGAGGGGCTGGCGGTGTTCGCGCTGGGCGGCTCGGCGGCGGCGGCGCAGCTGGCGTTCGGGCGCAGCGCGCCGTGGCTCGGCGCGGCGCTCGGGTCGCTGGCGCTGGCCACGGGGATCGTGATGATCGTCGTCGCCGCGGGGACGGACTCGGCGGCGCTGTACTGGACCGGCTCGGTCATCGGCGGCGCCGGCTTCGGCGTCGACTTCCTCAGCGGGCTGCGGGCGCTGTCCGCGGCGATCCCGCCGGAGCACCGCGCGCAGGTGATGTCCGCGTTCTACGTCGTGGCCTACGGCGCGCTGTCGCTGCCGGCCGTGCTGGCCGGCGTGCTGGTCACGCCGCTCGGGCTGGTGACGACGTTCGAGGTCTTCGGCAGCGCGGTGGCGGCGCTGGCGCTGGCGGTGGCCTGGCAGGCGTGGCGCACGCGTCCCGCGGCGGCGCGGTCGAACCTGGCGCTCGAACGCGCATAGGCGATGCATAGGTAAAATGCGGCGGCATGCGCCGCTCCCTGCTCCTGCTCGCCGCCCTGGCCGTCGTCGCCTCGGGCTGCGGCTCTGACGCGAAGCCGTCGCTCACCGTGTCCGCCGCGACGTCGCTGAAGTCCGCCTTCACCGCCTACGGGCGCGACTTCGGCGACGCCACGGTGCGGGAGTCGTTCGCCGGCTCGGACCAGCTGGCGGCGCAGATCCGCCAGGGCGTGCGGCCGGACGTGTTCGCCTCGGCCAACACGACGCTGCCCGACCAGCTCTACAAGCAGGGGCTGCTGGAGAAGCCGGTGGTGTTCGCGGCCAACCGGCTCGTGCTCGCCGTGCCCGCGTCGGGCGCGAAGGTCCGCGGTCTGTCCGGCCTGGCGAAGCCCGGCACCACGATCGCCATGGGCTCGGCGTCGGTGCCGATCGGGGCCTACACGCGCAAGGTCCTGGCCAAGCTGCCGGGCGGGCAGGCGCGGGCGATCCTGGCCAACGTGCGCTCCAACGAGCCCGACGTGGGCGGCGTGGTCGGCAAGATCGCCCAGGGTGCGGTGGACGCCGGGTTCGTCTACGTGACCGACGTGCGCGCGGCCGACGGCAAGCTGCGGGCGATCGACCTCCCCGCGTCGCTGCAGCCGCAGGTCGCCTACGGTGTCGCCGTGGTCAAGGGCTCCAAGCACCGCGCGCAGGCGCAGGCGTTCGTGAACGGCCTGCTCAAGGGGCAGGGCCGCGCGCGGCTGGACGCCGCCGGCTTCATGGGACCGCCGGGGACGTGAGCTGGTTCGCCGCGCTGCTGGTCGCGGCGCTCGCGCTGGCACTCGCGTTCCTCGTGCTGCCGGTGCTGGCCATCTTCCTGCAGGTTCCTCCGGGCGATCTCGTGTCGAGCCTCGGCGACCCGGCGGCGCGCGACGCGCTGCGACTGTCGGTACAGACGACGCTGACGGCGCTGGCGATCGTGGTGGCCGTCGGGACGCCCGCCGCCTGGGCGCTGGCCACGCGCCGCTTCCGGGGGCGCGAGGTGCTGGTCACGCTGGTCGAGCTGCCGCTCGTGCTGCCGCCGGCGGTGGCCGGCATCGGGCTGCTCGCCGCGCTCGGGCCGAGCGGGCTGCTGGCGCCGCTGGGGATCAAGGTCGGGCTGAGCACGCTGGCGGTCGTGCTCGCGCTGACGTTCGTGTCCGCGCCGTTCTACGTCCGCCAGGCGCAGGCGGCGTTCGCGGCGGTGGACCGCACGTGGCTGGACGCGTCGCGCACGCTCGGGGCGGGCGAGGCCCGAACGCTGGCGCGGGTGGCGATCCCGGCGGCGCTGCCGGGGCTGGCCGCGGGGCTGGCGCTCGCCTGGGGGCGGGCGCTGGGCGAGTTCGGGGCGACGCTGATGTTCGCCGGCTCGTTCCGCGGCGTCACCCAGACGGTGCCGCTGGCCATCTACGAGCGCTTCGCCACCGACTTCACCGGCGCGCTCGCGCTGTCCGCCGTGCTCGTGTGCGCCTCGGCGGCGCTGCTGCTCGGCGTCAAACTGGCGTTCCGTGCTGCGGATTGAGGCGGCGACCCGGCTCGGCGCGCTCGACCTCGACGTGTCGCTCGAGGTGCCCGCGGGGACGTGCGTCGCGCTCGGCGGGCCGTCGGGCGCGGGCAAGACGACCGTGCTGCGGATCGTCGCCGGGCTGCTGCGGCCGGAGCGGGGGACGGTGGCGTGCGGCTCGCAGGTCTGGCTCGACACCGGGCGCGGCATCGACGTGGCGCCCGACCGCCGGCGCTGCGGCTACGTGTTCCAGGACTACGCGCTGTTCGGGCACATGCCGGCCTGGCGCAACGTGGCCTATGCCGGCGTGAGCCGCGACCGGGCCGTCGAGCTGCTCGAGCGCTTCGGGCTCGGCGACCGGGCGGGCGACAAGCCGGCGACGCTGTCGGGCGGTGAGCGCCAGCGGGTCGCGCTCGCCCGCGCGCTGGCGCGCGAGCCGGACGTCCTGCTGCTCGACGAGCCGCTCTCGGCACTGGACGCGCGCACGCGCGCGAGCGCCGCCCGCGAGCTCGCCGCCGTGCTGCGCGAGGCGGCCGTCCCGGCACTGCTGGTCACGCACGACTTCCACGAGGCCGCCCGGCTGGGCGACCGCGTCGGCGTGCTCGCCCACGGGCGGATCGTCCAGCTCGGCGACCCGGTCGAGCTGGCCGCCCGTCCCGCCTCCCCGTTCGTGGCCGACTTCAC
>JAICUS010000773.1 GCA_025935735.1 Solirubrobacteraceae bacterium
CAGCGCGGCGAACAGCCACAGCACGCCGGTGACCAGCCACATCCACCACATCCGGCCGATCTGACGCGCCGCCGCCGCGGCGTCCACCCCGTCGCCGACCAGCGGGTCGCGGGTGGTTGTCGTGCTCATGCTGCCTCCTTGGATGCGGGAACCGGCCCGGCCGGGCCGGCGTCACGATGGTCCCGCCGGGGAATGGCGTCCGCACGGGGGTGCGCACCACCGGATCCTGCGTGCGCACGCCATTGCCGCCGGTGGCGCGACGCCCGATCGTGTGGGCATGCGCTGGAAGATCGTCGTTCCCCTCGCGTTGGTGGCGGTCGTCGCCGTCGTCGCGCTCGCCGTCGCGGGCGGCGACACCAAGGAAGAGAAGGCGATGGCCCAGGTATGCGGGGCGCGCGCCGACATCGCCGAGCAGGTCTCGGCGCTGCGCGGGCTCACCCCGGCGACGGCCAAGGACCAGATCTCGCAGAGCCTGCGGGCGATCGCCGACGACCTCTCGAGCATCGCCGGCGCCCGCGGGGATCTCGCGGCCGAGCACCGCGACCAGGTCCAGACGGCCAACGCCGACTTCGCCAAGACCGTCAAGGACACGCTCGGGAGCGTGACCGACCTGGCGACGCTGCAGACCGCGGCCGGGACCGTCCAGAAGGCGGCGCAGCAGCTCGGCGCCACCTACCAGAGCACGTTCGCCAAGATCGACTGCGGCGAGAGCTAAGCCGCGGCGTCGAGCAGCTCGGCGCGCAGCTCCAGCAGCGTCGCCGGGGAGACGAGCGCATTGGCCAGCTCGCGGCCGCCGGTGCGCTCGACGGCGCCGGCGAGCTCGCGCGCCCACGCGTGGCCGATCAGCACGGCGGCGAGCGCCTCGCCCGGCGCCAGCCGCGCGGCGAGCGCCTCGATCAGCTCGGCCTGCCCGCCGGCCGGCGACAGCGCCCGCCGGGTCGCCTCGGCGCGTCCCTGCTCGCCGAGGCGGAAGTCCAGCAGCGCGGCGGTCAGGCCGCCGGCGCGCCCGCCGTGCAGCGCGACGGCGAACGTCTCGCCGCTCGCCGCGTCCGCGCCCACCAGCAGGACGTCGAGCACACGCAGCGCGCCGCCGGCCTCCAAGCGCTCGAGCGCGCCGGCCAGCCGGCCGCGGAACGCGGCGCCCGCGCCGAAGCGGTACACGAGCAGCTGCACCGGTTCGCCGTCGGGGGGCGTCATGCCGCCACGACGTCGCGCCGGGTCACCTCGGGCAGCGGCTCCGGCAGCGGGCGACCGAGCGCGATCAGCGCATCGAACAGCCCGAGCATCCGGGCGTGCAGCGCGTCATCGTCTCCCGCCCGCACCCGCCGGCCGCAATCGCGCCCGATGGCATGCAGGTCGAACACCGCCAGTCGCCGGCCCAGCGAGGCGAGCGCTCCGCGGGTCCCGTGCTCGCGCGCCAGCCAGGCCCGCACGACCCCCCGGCGCTCGCGCTCCAGCGCGCGCCCGCCCTCGGTGCCCAGGCCGGCGGCGGCGTAGGGCTTCAGCGTCTGCCGGCGCGTGTCGTCGAGCCCGTCGTTGTATCCGCGCAGCAGCCCGGCCAGCGTGAGCGACACGGTCGCGGGACGGTCCGTCAGCGGCTCGCCCGCGAGCATCGACGCGAGCTCCATCACGCACACCCCGTCCTCCGGATCGTGGTGGGGACCCGGCGTCAGCCGCGCGGTCTGATAGTTGGCAGGCATGTCGTCCTCCGCAGGTCGGGTGGCGCAAGCACACCCGACGGCGGCGCCTCAGCCATCATCCGTTCGGGATGACGGGCGGCGCAGCCGGCGCGCGGCCAGCAGCGCGATCGCCCCGAGCCCCGCGAGGCCGAGCAGCAACGGCGCCAGCGCACGGGGCGCTCCCCCGCCGGAGACGGCCGAGCCGACGCCGTAGGCGCCCAGCCCGGCGGCCAGCGTCCACAGGCACGCGGCGAGGAGGTTCCACACGGCGAACTGCCGGAACGCCATGCCGAGCGCGCCGGACACCCACGAGGGGACGAAGAAGACGACGAGCGGGCCCCAGCGCTCCTCGAAGCGCTCGCCCGCGGCCAGGGCCTGGGCGCGCCGGCTCGTCGCGCCGGCGGCCGGGTCGAGCCCCGCCCGGGCGACCCGGCGGCCGAGCCACCACCCGCCGAAGCCGCCCAGCTCGGCGCCCACGGTGCCGGCGACGATCACCGCCCAGAGCGGGATCACGTCCTGGCTGGCCAGCGCCCCGGCGGCGCCGATGGCCGCCGCCCCGATGGCGGGTACGCCCGCCCAGGAGAGCGTCTCGGCCAGGAACACGGCGACGATGACGGACGCGCTGTCGCGCGCGGCGGCGAGGAGCAGGGGCGCCACGAGGCGGGATGCTCGTCCGCGGCGGGATGACCGGGCCTCCTCCCGC
>JAICUS010000144.1 GCA_025935735.1 Solirubrobacteraceae bacterium
GGCATCGTCGACCGCTCCCCACATCCTGCAGCGGGCCCGGTCAACGGCGGCCCCCAGATGGTCGAGGTCAGCCGCGACGGCAAGCGCGTGTACCTGACCAACTCGCTCTACGCCGCCTGGGACGCGCAGTTCTACCCCGAGGGGATCGACGGCTGGCTCGTCAAGCTCGACGCGGGCGAGGACGGCTCGCTGACCGTCGACCCGGACGTGTTCGTGCCCTACAGCGGCGAGCGCCCGCACCAGGTGCGCCTCTCCGGCGGCGATGCGTCGAGCGACTCCTACTGCTTCCCCGACCAGTGACGTGAGCCACGGCTGGGCCTTTGTCCTGCTGGGCCTGCTGGGGGCTTACCACGGCCTGAACCCGGCGATGGGCTGGCTGTTCGCGGTCGGCCTCGGGCTGCAGGAGCGCTCGCGCCGGGCGGTGCTGCGCTCGCTGCTGCCGATCGCCCTCGGGCACGAGTGCTCGATCCTGCTGATCGCGGCGCTCGTGCTCGGGCTGGGCGTGGTGGCCGACTCGACGGCGCTGCACGTCGGCGCCGGCGTGGCGCTGATGGCGTTCGGCATCTTCCGCTTCGTCAAGCCGCGGGCGCACTTCCGCTGGACGAAGATGCGGGTCAACCGGCGCGAGCTGAGCTGGTGGTCGTTCCTGATGTCGACCGCCCACGGCGCGGGGCTGATGGTGGCGCCGGTGCTGATCGGCGCCGGCGCGGCGAGCTCGGCGCAGGCGGACCAGATGCCCGGCATGTCCATGCCCGGGATGACGATGAGCTCCCCGGTCGTGCACGACCACGAGCTCGCGCACGTCCACGACGCCGCGCTGTCGCTGCCCGGCAGCGCCCTCGGGCTGCTGCTGCATGTCACCTCGATGGTCCTGGTGATGGGCGTCGTCGCGGTCGTCGTCTACGATCGCGTCGGCGTCAGGGTCTTGAGGAGGGCCTGGGTCAACACGGAGTGGCTCTGGGCGGGTGCGTTCGTCCTCGCAGGCGTAGTGACGCTGTTCACCTAGTTTCCTGATAAAGGAGAAGCATGCGTCGCTTCATCTCGCTCCTCGCGTTCGCGGGAGCCCTTGTCTTTGCGTCCCCGGCCGCCGCGCAGCTCGCGCCGCCGCCCAAGGTCATCCTCACGAGCATCGACCACGTGCCGATGTTCGAGCTCTACGACGGCGGCGGCGGCCTGCCGTACCTCGGCTCGTCCACGCCCTACAACGCCGGCGACTGGGAGAACGCGCTCCGCGCGTACGCCAACAACGACGCGGCGGACTCGGTCTACATGCACCAGATCGCCCAGGTCGACGCCGTGGCCGACCGCCAGATCAAGCGCACCGCACGCCGGGCGAAGCTGGCTCGCGCCAAGGCCGCCCGGCGCGCCGGCCACGGTCACCATGGCCACCACGGGCGCCGTCATCACGGCCACCGCGGCCAGCACGCCAAGAAGCTCGCGATCGTCTTCGACATCGACGAGACGACGCTGTCGAACTACTCGGCCATCGAGGCGGACAACTTCACGTTCGGCACGCAGTCGCAGGCCGAGGCCACGAACGAGATCGGCAAGGCGATCCAGCCGTCGCTCGACCTCTTCAACGACGCCAAGGCCCGCGGCATCACGCCGTTCTTCATCACCGGCCGCGGCGAGGCCAGCCGCGCGCACACGGAGAGCAACCTCCGCCGCGAGGGCTACAGCGACTGGAAGCAGCTCTACCTCAAGCCGGTCGGCTCGACGCTGAGCACCGTCGCCTACAAGACCGCGTCGCGCGAGGACATCGAGTCCCAGGGCTACAAGATCATCGCCAACGTCGGCGACCAGTACTCCGACCTGGCCGGCGGCCACGCGCAGGTCGCGTACAAGCTGCCGAACCCGTTCTACTTCCTGCCGTAGCGCGGCTCAGCGGCCGCCCCGCCATCCTTCGGGCATGCACGCCATGCTGCTCGAAGGCCCGGGGCGGCCGCTGCGCGCGGCCGAGGTCCCCGAGCCGCGGCCCGGGCCCGGGCAGGTCCTGGTGCGCGTGCACGCCTGCGGCGTCTGCCGGACCGACCTGCACCTGCGCGACGGCGAGCTCGCCGCCGGCCATCTGCCGCTGATCCTGGGCCACCAGATCGTCGGCAGCGTGGACGGCGAGCGCGTCGGCGTCCCCTGGCTGGGCTGGACGGACGGCACGTGCGCGTACTGCCGCTCGGGGCGGGAGAACCTCTGCCCCGCGGCGCGCTTCACCGGCCGCGACGTCGACGGCGGCTACGCCGAGTACGCCGTGGCCGACGAGCGCATGGTGTTCCCGCTGCCGGGGACGATGAGCGACCTCGAGATCGCGCCGCTGCTGTGCGGCGGGCTGATCGGCCACCGGGCGCTGCGGCTGGCCGGCGACGGCGAGCGGCTCGGCCTGTACGGCTTCGGCTCGGCCGCCCACATCATCTGCCAGGTCGCTGTCCACGAAGGCCGCCGCGTGTTCGCGTTCGTCCGCGCCCGCGACGAGGCCGCGCGGACGCTTGCGCTCTCGCTGGGCGCCGAGTGGGCGGGCGACGCGGCCGGGCCGGCGCCCGAGCCGCTCGACGCGGCGCTGATCTTCGCGCCGGCCGGCGAGCTCGTGCCGGCGGCGCTCGCTGCCTGCGCGCCCGGCGGCGTCGTCGTGTGCGCCGGCATCCACATGAGCGACATCCCGTCGTTCCCCTACGAGCTGCTCTGGCAGGAGCGCGTGCTGCGCTCGGTGGCGAATCTGACCCGCGCGGACGCCCGTGAGTTCCTCGCGCTCGCGCCCCGCGTGCCCGTGCGCACCACGGTCACGGTGTTCGCGCTCGCGCAGGCCGAGGAGGCCCTGGCCGCGCTGCGGGCCGGGCGGATCGAGGGCTCGGCCGTGCTCTCAGTCGCCGGTTGACACCGGCCGCGGCGCGCGGCGGCGGGGGAACACCAGCATCCGCAGGTCGCCCCGCAGCGTCCAGTCGGCGACGTAGGCGTCGTCGAGCGCGCCGTCGCCGTTCTCGCCCGGGCGCTGTCCAGGGCCGATCAGCCCGGGCGCCATCAGCCGCCGCGGGCCGGTGTGCCCGGCCCCGGTGCCGGGCGGCAGCGGCCGTGGCCCGACGAAGCTCAGCCGGCCGCTGATCACGCACAGCAGCAGCGGCAGCTCGCGCGCGCCCAGGCGCTCCAGCGCGCGGCCGAGGCCGCTCGGCAGTGCGGGGAAGCGCAGGAGCCGGACCGGCTCGCCGTCACGGCCCAGCCGCACCCGCCGCTCGATCCAGCGCGGCTCGCCCGTGGCCACCAGCAGCACGCCGACGAGCAGGAGCATCGGGAGCAGCGCCACGAGCATGGCCACGGCGAGCAGCACGTCGAGCGCCCGCTTGGCCGCGAGCGCGGCGCGGACCCGCGGGCGGTGGAGCCGCTCGGCGGCCTGCTCGACGTCCGGTGATCGTGCGCGATCCATCCCCGACCCAGGCCCGACCGCCTCCGTTTTTCGGGATCGTCCCGCACGATCCCAGATGCGCGGCGGCGGCGGAAGGCCGTCCGGACAGATGTTGAGGCAATCGCGCGCGCGGCGGGTCAGTCGAGCGTGCGCTCGACCATCACCGAGGTGGCCTTCACGGCGGCGGTCGCGGCTACGCCCGGCGCCAGGCCGAGCTCCTCCACCGAGTCGCGGGTGACCGCGGCGGTGAGGCGGAACGGCCCCGCCTCGATCTCCACGAGCGCCATCACCCCGTCGACCTCGACCGAGCGCACCACGCCCGGGAAGCGGTTGCGAGCCGACAGCGCATGGCCGGTCTCGTGCCGGCGCGGCTGGCGGCTGAGCCGCTCGACCTCCGCGGCGGGCACGAGCCGCCGGTTGCGCGCGTCGCGCGTGGTCTGCAGCTTGCCGGCGCGGTCCCAGCGCCGCAGCGTGTCCGCGCTGACGCCGAGCGCCCGGGCCGCCTCGCCGAGGGTCAGGTCCGCCACGCCGCGGAGTCTGGCAGGACGCCCTCCACGCGGCGCGCGCCCTCGTCCGTCAGCTCGACCTTCCAGATCGGTGCCTCGGCCTTGACGCGGTCGATCAGCGCCCGTGCGCCGGCGAACGCCTCGCCGCGGTGCGGCGCCGAGGCGGCCACGATCACCGACGGCTCGCTCAGCGGAACCCGCCCCGTGCGGTGCACGAGCGCCACCGCGGACAGGCCATGACGTGCCGCCTCCTCCTCGCCGATCGCCCGCAGCTTCTCCCGGGCCATCTCCACGTAGGCCTCGTAGTCGAGCGCCTCCACCTCGCGCGTGACGCCCTCGAAGCAGACGACGCCGCCGGCCCGCGGGTCGCGCACCGCGGCGGCCACCGCGGCCAGCTCGAGCGGCTCGGCGGTCACCTCGGCCAGCCGCACCGTTGCGGTCGCACCGCCGCTCACGGGCGGGATCATCGCCACCTCGTCCGTCGCCAGCACCCGCGCGTCGACGGGCGCGTACTCGCGGTTGAGCGCCACCACGCACTGCCCCGGCGCCAGCCCCATGACCGCGAGCAGGTCGGCCACCACGGCCTCGTCCGGCAGCTCCACCTCGACATGGCTCGCCCCCGCCCGCTCGCGCAGGCCGGCGAACAGGCGCACGGAGATCTTCACTTGGGTGATGGTAATGGGCGGTGTGCCGGGGCCGGCACGGCGCCAAACGAGCTACCGCCCGCGCGCCGCATGCACCAGGGCGCCACCGAGCAGCTCGCGCTCCAGCTCGCCGGCCGCGACCGGGCGGCCGAGGTGGTAGCCCTGCAGGTACTCGCACTCCAGCGCGCACAGCCGGGCGAGCTGGCCGTGTGTCTCCACGCCCTCGGCCACGGTCTCCATGCCCAGCGCGCGGGCCATGGCGGCGATCGCGGCGACGATGGCGGCGTCGCCCTCGCCGCCGGCGCCGAGGTCGTCGATGAACGTGCGGTCGATCTTGAGGACGTCGATCGGGTAGCGGCGCAGGTAGCCGAGCGAGGAGTAGCCGGTGCCGAAGTCGTCGAGCACGAGCCGGACGCCGAGGGCGCGCAGGGCCTCGAGCGTCTCGATCGTTCCCGCGGAGTCCTCGAGCAGCAGGCGCTCGGTCAGCTCGAGCCAGAGCGCGTCGGCGGGCAGGCCGGCCTCCGCCAGCACGGCGGCGACCGTCTCCACCAGCCCTGGGGTCGTGACCTGCCGGGCGGAGAGGTTGACGCTCAGCCCGAGGTCCTGCATCGGCGTGGTCGCCCGCCAGCGCGCCACCTGGCGGCAGGCGTCGCGCAGGATGCGCTCGCCCAGCGGGCCGATCAGGCCGGTCTCCTCGGCGATCGGGATGAAGTCCGACGGCGCCACGAGGCCCAGCTCCGGGTGGCTCCACCGCACCAGCGCCTCGGCGCCGGCGATCCCGCCGCCCGCCCGGTGGATCGGCTGGTAGGCCACCCACAGCTGGTCGTCGGCGGCGAGCGCGCGGCGCAGGTCCTCCTCCATACGCGCCCGCGCGGCCACCCGGGCGCGCGCGAGGGCGTCGTGGAGCTCGAGCCGGGCGCCGCCGCGCTCCTTGGCGCGGTGCATGGCAGCCTCGGCGTTGCCGATCAGCTCGTCGGCGGGGCGGCCGGAGGACGCCACGGCCACGCCGATGCTCGCGGTCATGAAGCGCTCCTCGCCGTCCACCGTGAACGGCACCTGGGCGAAGGAGGCGAGGATGCGCTCGGCGATCCGGGCGGCGTGCGCCTCGTCGGCGATGCCCTCGCACAGCACGGTGAACCCGTCGCCGGACACGCGCGCCACGGTGTCGCCCGGCCGGACCACGGCGTGCAGGCGCGGGCCCATCGCGCGCAGCAGGTCGTCGCCGGCGCGGTGCCCGAGCGTGTCGTTGAGCAGCTTCAGCCGGTCGATGTCGACGCACAGCAGCGCGACGTGCCAGCCGCCGCGGCGCAGCCGGGCCAGCGCGCCGGCCACCCGGTCGTGCAGCAGCGTGCGGTTGGGCAGCCCGGTGAGCCCGTCGTGCATGGCCTCGTGGCGGGCGCGCTCCTGGACGGCGCGGCGCTTGCAGGCGCCGCCGACCACGTTGGCCAGCGCCTGCAGGAAGTCGCGATCGGCGGCGTCCAGCGGTCGCGCCGGCTGGACCCCCAGCCAGGCGTCGCCGGCGTTCAACGCCACGGCGAACGAGGATTCGGCGACCGTCTCGCCGGCCCAGTCGACGGCGCCGCCGGGCCGGAGCTCGCCCCGCGCCCGCTCCGCCGCCACGACCGCGCGGAGCTCCAGCGCCGCGGCCGCGGCGTCGCAGGCGGCCTGCATCACGTCGCGCAGATCGTCGGCCGCCAGCGCGAGCTGTCCCAGCCGAGCCACGGCAGCCTGCTGAGCCAGTCGGCGCGCGAGCTCAGACGGGACCGTAGCGGGCACGCTCACCTTCACCATGTCGGCAGCGGGAGCCCGCGACTGAAGACAACTAACATTGGGTCAGTGGAGGGAACGCTGACCCATCTCGATTCTGGCGGTCGCGCCCGCATGGTCGACGTCAGCCAGAAGGCGGAGACCGTGCGCTGGGCCCGCGCCCGCGCCGTCGTGCGCATGTCGCCGGAGGCCGCGGCCCGCGTGGCGGCGGGCGACGCGCCCAAGGGCGACGTGGCCACGGTGGCCCGGCTGGCGGCCATCCAGGCGGCCAAGCGGACCGACGAGCTCATCCCGCTCGCGCACTCGCTGCCGCTCACCCACGTCGCGCCCGACGTCTCGGTGGACGCCGAGGCCGGCACGGTGACGCTCATCGCCGAGGCGCGCACGAGCGCCCGCACCGGCGTGGAGATGGAGGCGATGGTGGCGTGCAGCGTCGGCGCGCTGGCCGTCTACGACATGGTCAAGGGCATCGAGCCGGGCGTCGTCATCGAGCGGGTCGAGCTGCTCGACAAGACCGGCGGCAAATCGGACTTCCACCGCACATGAGAGAGCCACTGCGCGACGGCCACGGGCGGGACATCGGCGACGTCCGCGTCTCCGTCACCGACCGCTGCAACTTCCGCTGCCAGTACTGCATGCCCGCCGAGGGCCTGCCGTGGCTGGACCGCGACGAGCTGCTGAGCTACGAGGAGATGAGCCGCCTCGTGGGCCTGCTGGCCTCGATGGGCGTCCACGACGTGCGGCTGACCGGCGGCGAGCCGCTGGCGCGCCGCGAGCTGTGGCGGCTGGTGGAGCTGCTCTCCGCCGACCCCAACGTCCACGACCTCTCGCTGACCACCAACGGCTACATGCTCGAGCGCCAGGTGGAGAAGCTGGTCCAGGCCGGCCTGCGGCGCGTCAACGTCTCGCTGGACGCGCTCGCCCCCGACCGCTTCTTCCAGCTCACCCGGCGCAACGCGCTCCAGCAGGTGCTGGAGGGCCTCGCCGCCGCCGAGCGCCACCCCGAGCTGCGCCCGATCAAGGTCAACGTCGTGGCGCTGCGCGACTTCACCGAGGACGAGGTCGTGCGCTTCGCCGAGTTCGCCCGCAAGCACCCCTACGAGGTGCGGTTCATCGAGTTCATGCCGCTGGACGCCGACCGCACGTGGTCGCACGACCGCGTCCTGGCCAACGAGGAGGTGCGGCGGCTCATCCACGCCGCCTACCCGCTCGAGCCGCTCGGCCGCCAGCGCCACGGCACCGCCCGCCGCTGGCGCTTCGCCGACGGCCAGGGCGAGATCGGCTTCATCTCCCCCGTCTCGGAGCCGTTCTGCGGCGACTGCAACCGCATCCGGATCACCGCCGAGGGCAAGCTGCGCACCTGCCTGTTCTCGCTGACCGAGACGGACCTCCGCGGCCCGCTGCGCGCCGGCGCCTCGGATGACGAGCTCGAGCGGATCGTCCGCGCCGCCGTGTGGGAGAAGGAGCTCAAGCACCACGTGAACGACCCGGGCTTCGTCCAGCCGGTGCGCACCATGTCGCAGATCGGCGGATGAAGGACCTCGCCGAGGCGCTCGCGCTCGTCCTCGACGGGATCGAGCCGCTGGAGGCCGAGCTGGCGCCGATCGGCGCCGCCGCGGGACGCGTCGCCGCCGCCGAGGCGTGCTCGGTGGTCGACCTGCCGCCGTTCGACCGCTCGGCGATGGACGGCTTCGCCGTGCGGGCGGCCGACGTGGCGGCGGGAGAGTCGCTGCGCGTGCTCGGCGACGCCGCGGCCGGCGGCGCCGCCGTAGCTGCGGTGGAGGCCGGAACCGCCGTGCGCATCTCCACCGGCGCGGCCATCCCCGCGGGCGCGGACGCGATCCTGCGCGTGGAGGACGCGGACGCCCAGAACGGCGCCGTGCGGGCCACGGCCGCCGTCGACGCGGGCGCGCACGTGCGCTACCGCGGCGAGGATGTGCACGCCGGCGACGTCCTGGCCCGCCCCGGCGACCGGCTGACGCTGCCGCGCATCTCCGCGCTCGCCTCGGCCGGCGTGGGCGACGTGACCGTGCACCGCCGCCCGCGGCTGGACCTGATCGTCACCGGGAACGAGCTGTTGCCCGCCGGCGCGCCGCCCGAGCCGGGCAAGATCCACGAGTCCAACGGGCTGATGGTCCGGCTGCTGGCCGGCGCCGCCGGGGCGGAGATCCGCGACCACGGCGTGATCGGCGACGATGCCGAAGCCACTCGCGCGGCGGTCGCGGCGGGTCTGGAGGCGGACGTGCTGGTGGTATCCGGCGGCGTGTCCGTCGGCCCGCACGACCACGTCAAGCCCGCGTTCGCCGCCTGCGGCGTCGAGGAGGTCTTCTGGCGCGTGCGGATCAAGCCCGGCAAGCCGCTGTGGTTCGGCCGCCGCGGCCGCACGCTGGTGTTCGGGCTGCCGGGCAACCCGCTGTCGGCGATCGTCGGCACGGCGGTGTTCATCCTCCCCGCGCTGCGGCGCCTGCAGGGCGAGCGCGACGCCGGCCCGCGCCTGACCCGCGGGCGGCTGGGCGAGCCGGCCGGCCCGTCGGACGGCCGCACGACGTTCCTCACCTCGCGCCTCGTGCGCGCCGCCGACGGCGTGCTGGAGGCGTTCCCGACCGAGCGCCAGGGCTCCCACATGACCGGCGCGCTGGGCGAGAGCGACGGCTTCGCGGTCGCCCCGCACGGCTCCGGGCCGCTGCCGGCCGGCGCCGAGGTGGACCTCCTCCTCCTTTAGACGGTTGACACGCGGGCGGCGGGTCGGAGAGGGTCGCCCGCATGACACCCGCCACAGGCCGCCTCACGCGGCTCGCCGAGTTCGCCCACGACCGTCGCCGGCTCGTGCTCGGCGGCTGGATCGCCGCCCTGGTGGTCGTCACGGTGCTCGGCGCCGCCGCCAAGGGCGACTTCCGGGCGGACTACTCGACGCCCGGCTCGCAGTCGCGGGCGGCGGCGGATCTGCTGAAGGCGCGCTTCCCGGCGCAGTCGCCGGAGACCGTCGACGTCGTCTGGGTGCGCAAGGCGGGCGCGGACGCCGCCGTGGCCCGGTTCGTGCGCCGGGCGGCGGCGCTGCCCGGCATCGGCGACGCGCCGCCCCTGGCGACCGCGACGCGCTCGCCGGACGGCTCGGTGGCCATCCTGCGCCTGCCGCTCACCGAGCGCGCGCCGAACGTGCCGAAGTCGACCGGCAAGACCCTGCTGGACATGCGGCGCGCGGCGGCGCGGGACGGCGTGCGGATCGAGCTCGACGGCGAGGTCATCCAGACCGCCCAGCAGGGGCCGATCTCCTCCGAGGCGCTCGGCCTGACCGTGGCCGCGCTCATCCTGCTCGTCTCGCTCGGCACGCTGATCGCCGCCGGGCTGCCGCTGCTGCTGGCGCTGTTCGGGCTGGGGATCTCGACGGCGCTGATCGGCATCCTCGCCGCGGTCATCGACACGCCCGACTGGTCGGTGACGATGGCGGCGATGCTGGGCATCGGCGTCGGGATCGACTACGCGCTGCTCATCCTCACCCGCTTCCGGGCGGCGATGGCGCTGGGGGCCGCGCCGCGGGCGGCGGTCGTGGAGGCCGTCTCCACCGCCGGCCGCAGCGTGCTCGTGGCGGGCACGACCGTGGTCATCTCGCTGCTCGGCCTGTTCGCCATGGGGCTGTCGTACCTCTACGGCGTGGCCATCGCGGCGATCGTGGCGGTGCTGGTGGTGATGGCCGGCGCGCTGACGCTGCTGCCCGCGCTGCTGGCCTTCTCGGCGCGCAAGATCGAGAGGCTGCGGGTGCCGTTCGTGCACCACAAGGACACCGAGAGCCCGCTGGCCGCGCGCTGGAGCCGCTGGATCCAGGGCCGCCCGTGGCCGGCGACGATCGTCGCCGTCGTCGTGCTGCTGGCCTTGGCCGCGCCGGCCCTGGGCCTGAAGCTGGGCTTCCCGGACTTCGGCAACGACCCGTCGGGAACGACCACCCGCGCGGCGTACCAGCTGGTGGCGCAGAAGTTCGGGCCCGGGTTCAACGGCCCGCTGCTGCTCGTGTCCTCCACCCGGAACCAGGACGGCGTCACACGGCTCGCCGCGCTCGTGCGCCGCGACCCGGGGATCGCGAGCGTGCAGCCGCCGGTGTTCAACCCGGCGCGCGACACGGCGATCGTCACGGCCACGCCGCGCTACTCGCCGCAGGCCGATGCCACCCGGGATCTGGTCAAGCGCCTGCGCGACGGCCGCCTGCGCGCCGCGGGCGTGCCGGTGCTGATCGGCGGCCGCACGGCCGAGGCGATCGACCAGGCCGCGACCACCAAGGCGCGGCTGCCGCTGTTCATCGGCGTGGTCGTCGGGCTCTCGCTGCTGCTGTTGCTGACCGCGTTCCGCTCGGTGGTGGTGGCGATCAAGGCCGCGATCATGAACCTGTTGAGCGTGGGCGCGGCCTACGGCGTCGTGACGATCCTGGCCGGCGGAGGCACGCTGGGCAAGCTCGTCGGGATCGACACCGAGACGCCCGTGCCGCCGTTCATCCCGGTGATCATGTTCGCGGTCCTGTTCGGGCTCTCGATGGACTACGAGGTGTTCCTGCTCTCGCGCATCCGCGAGGAGTGGCTGCGCCGCGGCGACACCGCGGCGGCGGTCACGGCGGGGCTCACCCGCACCGCGCGGGTGATCTCGGCGGCGGCGGCGATCATGATCGTGGTCTTCGGCGCGCTGGCCATCAGCCCCGAGGTGTTCCTGAAGCTGATCGGCCTCGGCCTGGCCACGGCGGTCCTGGTCGACGCGACGATCGTCCGGCTCGTGCTGGTGCCGGCGGTGATGCAGCTGCTGGGCGACGCCAACTGGTGGATGCCCCGCTGGCTGGACCGCGTGCTGCCCAGGCCGGCCCTCGAGGAGGCCGAGCCGGCCCGCAGGCCCGTCACCGTCTGACGGCGTAGTCGCAGCTCACCGCTTGCGACCCCCGCCGAACAGCCGCTTGATCCGCTCCCACAGCACCGACCAGA
>JAICUS010000005.1 GCA_025935735.1 Solirubrobacteraceae bacterium
CTCGGCGGCCGGGCTGCCGGCGCGCTTCCCGGTGGCGGACGAGCTCTACCACTTCGACCGCCCGCCGCGGCCGTTCGTGCACCCCATCCTCGACCTCGAGGAGTCGACCTACGCGACGGCGATCGGCGTCAACACGGCCGGGGCGCTGGAGAACGGCGACCACCCGATCTCCTGGTGCTCCAACTACGACGGCGGCCGCCTCTACGCGCAGGTCCTCGGCCACAACTGGGACCTGCCGGCCGACACGGCCTGGTACGAGAACGCCGTCCTGCAGGGCATCCTCACCACGGCCGGGCTCGAGCCCGCCAACTGCGTCACGCACGTCGAGGTCAAGACCCTGCTGGCCAACCTCGCCGCCGCCGGCGCGATCACGGCGGACGCCGCCGCGCACGGGACGGCGCTCGTGCAGAGCGCCTACGACGCCTACGCGACGCTGACCGACGCCGGCTACAGCGCTTCGCTGACCGACATCGACGCGCTGCGGGCGCTCGCGCAGGACCCGGCGAGCGGGGACGCGGCGGCGCGGGCGCAGCTGCTGGCCAAGGCCCAGGAGCTCAAGGACTGGATGCTGGTCCTGCTCGGCTCGCAGTCGACGACGGGCGGGGTCGGCGGCACCGTGCCGGCGACGCTGTCGCTGTCCCTCGGCGCGCCGGCATCGTTCGGAGCGTTCACGCCGGGGGTGGCCGCCACCTACGACGCGGGCACCACGGCGAACGTCATCTCCACGGCGGGCGACGCGGCGCTGAGCGTGGCTGATCCCAGCGCCACGGCGACGGGCCATCTGGTCAATGGCCCGTTCTCGCTCCCCCAGAGCGTGCAGGCGCGGGCGATCAGCCCGCTCGGCGCCGGCGGCGACTTCGCGCCGGTCGGCGGCGCGAGCTCGCCGACGCCGCTGCTGACCTACGCCGCGCCGGTGTCCAACGACCCCGTGGCGCTCTCGTTCCGGCAGGCCATCGGGGCCGACGACGCCCTGCGGACCGGCAGCTACGGCAAGACGCTGACCTTCACGCTGTCGACCACCAACCCCTGAGGGTCCGGCGAGCGGCGGCGACCCTGGGGATCGCCGCCGCTCAGCGCCCGGCGGGCGGGCGCCGGCGCTATCGCAGCTCGGCGCTCTCGGGCCCGAACACGCGCATCCGCCGGAGCCCGCGCTCGTCGAAGCCGCGGTCGGTGATCAGGTAGTAGACCTTGCGCGCTCCGGGCGCGATGCCGTCGGGCTTGGGCGGGCCGTCGGCGCACAGGCCGTCGCGCAGCGCGGCGTAGACCCGCCGGGTCGCGGCACTCGCGCCGTCGGGCGGCAGCCACTCATAGCGCAGGACGTCGCAGCTGAAGCGCGCCGGCAGCCCCTGGCCCGAGGCGATCGCCGTCGCGCTCGGGGCGAAGGTGACCAGCCGGCCGCTGTCCGGCCGGGCGCCGCGCGTGTTGTCGGCCACGACGCGGTGGTAGTCGACCGGCGGGTAATGCGCGGCGGCGCGGTAGGCGTCGAGCCGGGCGAGCCGCGCGTCGGCGCGCGGGCTCATGAACGGGTCGACCTCGAGCCGCATCCCGGTCTCGGTCGCGCCGTGCAGCCGCTTGCCCTTGGCCGGCGGCTGGGCCGCGCCGGCGCCGCATCCCGCGAGCGCCAGCGAGGCCGCCGCCACTCCGATTCGCGCTCTGCGCATCGCGTCTCCTCCGCATAGTGGTGCCCCACCGAGAAACCGGTTCCGGGACGTCCCGGTCCTCGATTACGATCGACGGCACAACTTTACCGGATGAACGCGGCTCTATGGCGCAAAAGCGATCATCTTCAAGCGGAGACATGAAAGATTAGTTGACAGACCCACCGAAACCGCGATAGCGTCCGTCCGTCTGCAGTGCCGCACGCCTCTGAGCGCGCGGATCTCGGTCACCGGTTTCAGAGGAGGAGGAGGGTTCGGGATGGGAACCTCTATGGCGGTCGCCCCAGCGCGGAGCGCACGCCTGCTGCACGCCTTGCTCGCGCTGCTCGGCGCGCTGCTGGCGGCGGCCGCACTGGGCGCGGCACCTGCGCTGGCGGACGCCGGCAAGGTGCTGGTCTTCACGGGCACGGCCGGCGATCCGAATCCGGTGAGCCCGACCGCCGCGTCCGCGATCCAGTCACTCGGCGCCGCCAATGACTTCACCGTCGACGTCACGTCCGACGCGACGAAGATCGACACCGCCGACCTCGCCTCCTACCGAGCGGTGGTCTTCGTCAACTCCGCCGGCGACGTGCTCGACGCGGCCGAGCAGGCCGACCTGCAGGCCTACGTGCAGAACGGCGGCGGCTTCGTCGGCATCGGCGAGACCGCGCTGCTCGAGCAGGGCGGCGACGCGTTCTTCAACACGCTCATCGGCCTCACCGGTGCAACACGCACGACCGGGACGGCGACGTCGAGCGCGCAGGACGTCGAGTTCCTCGACCGTGTGCACCCGGCGGGCCGCAAGGATCCGCTGCTGTGGCGCGGCGCCACCGAGAACTGGTACACGTGGGCGACGAACCCCACGGGAACGGTGCACACCGTCGCCCGCGTGCGGTTCAACACGATACCGGATGGCTCATCGGTGACGAATGACGCCGTGTCGCGCTTCAACGGCACCTGGGCGACGGTGCAGCCGCAGCTCGAGCGGCCCGCCGCGTGGTGCCGCGACGTCCAGCAGGGCCGCTCCTTCTACACGGAGCTCGGCAGCACGGCCGCCGACTGGTCGCAGGACGACGTCCGCAACCACGCCCTCGGCGCGATCGAGTGGGCGGCGGGGATGGTCCGCGGCAACTGCAAGGCCACGATCAACTCCAACTACACCGCGACGCGGATCACGCCGCCGAACCCGAGCACCACGTCGAACGACTACAACGGCGAGCTCACCAACATGGCGATCGCCGGCGACGGCCGGATCTTCTACACCGGCCGCGCGATCTGCTACCAGGGCTACACGCAGCACGGCAACTGGGACGACGCGCAGGTCGGGCTCGGCTGCGGCACGATCCACGTCTGGGATCCGCGCGTGCAGGGCTCCGACGACCAGAACCCGGCGAAGATCACCAAGGTCGCCTCGCTGTCGGTGTATGGCGCCAGCGGCGGCTCGGGCGCGCAGGAGGCCGGCCAGGTCACCAACAAGGAGAACGGCCTGCTCGCGATCGCGCTCGACCCGGACTTCACCAACGGCCGCCCGTACATCTATGTCCAGTACTTCCCGTACTGGGGCGGCGAGCAGGGCAACGACACCCAGCCCCGCCTGGGCCCCGGGTTCGATCGCAACTCCTACATGGGCGAGCGCCGCCTCTCGCGGTTCACCTACGACGACGCGACGCACACGCTCGTGCCCGGGTCCGAGAAGGTGATCATGAGCTGGACGACCCAGGTGTACTCGTGCTGTCACGTGGGCGCGTCGGCGGCGTTCGACTCCAAGGGCAACCTCTACGTCACCAACGGGGACAACGTCGGCAACAGCCCCAACTCCAACAACGGCGGCTACACCAACTCGGACCCGGCGTTCACGATCCCCTGCCCGGGCGCGACGCCGCTGACCCATTGCGGCCAGGTCGACCCGGCCGACCGGCCGCCGGGATCGAAGATCATCAGCTACGCGGACTCGCGCGGCAGCTCGAGCAACACCAACGCCTACGAGGGCAAGATCATCCGGATCCACCCCATGGCGGACCCGGGCGGCACGCCGGGCATCGGGACCACGTACACGATCCCCGGGGCGGACGCCCCGAACGGGCCGAACCTGTTCCCGCCCGACAGCGCGCCGGTGCTCGACGGCAAGGCGAAGCCCGAGATCTTCGCCATGGGCGTGCGCAACGACTACACGATCCACATCGATCCCCAGACGGACGCGCTCACGACCGCGTGGGTCGGCCCCGACCAGACGGTGGACAGCACCACCTGGGGCGAGGCCAAGACCGAGAACGCCACGATGATGAACTCGGCGGGCAACTACGGCTGGCCGTTCTGCCAGGGCGGCAACCGGTGGGGCTACCGGGCGAAGCTGCCCAGCTCGACCGGCGGCGGCACGCCCGCTCCGCTCGGGACGCCCGGCACGGTCGGCGGCGGCGCCGACGGCCAGACCGGCGGGTTCTTCGACTGCAGCAAGCCGCTGCTCAACGACTCGCCGTACAACACCGGCCTGCAGACGCTGCCGGCACCGAAGCCGGACAACCTCTGGTACGGCCCGCAGGGCGGCTGCTACGGCTATCCGCTCAACGGCAACGGCATCGGGATCTACACCGACAACGCGCGGTCGGCGTCGCCGGCGATCTACCGCAGCTGCCCGTGGCTCGACAGCGGCGGCACCGGGCAGGCGCCGATCGACGGCGGCATCTACCGCAAGCCCGCCGGGGACAAGCCGGACGCCTGGCCGGCGTACTGGGACGGGCGCTGGTTCCTCACGGACTTCGCCACGCGGAGCAACCTCAGCCACGCGCTGCTGATGGACCCGGCGACGCAGTTCAGCGGCGGCCAGCCGGTGTCGGTGGACTCGCTGCTGGGGATCGTCCCCACGAGCGTCATCGGCAACACCCGGGCCGTCAGCATGAGCTTCGGGCCCGACGGCGCGCTCTATGTCGCGTCGTACGCCGGCGGCTACTACACGTTCAACAACAACCTCATGGGCGTCTGGCGCTTCGCCTATGTGGGCGGCCCCGACACCCCGGGTCCCGACCCGCAGGCGACCGGCAGCGGCAGCTCGAGCACCGCCCAGTTCTCGATCGGCAAGTCGGGCGGCGTCTCGTACAAGTGGGACTTCGGCGACGGCACCACCAGCACCGATCCCACGGCGTCGCACACCTACGACTCCGCCGGCACCAAGACGGCGAAGCTGACGGTGACCTACGCCGACGGTGAGACCGCCGGCAAGTCCGTCGACGTCGACGTGGCGGCGCCTCCCGGTGCCCACACCGTCGACGTCGGGGTCACGGTGCCGACCGTGCTCTCGCTCACCCTGGGTGCGGACGCCAGCTTCGGCGCCCTCGCCCCGTCGGTGGCGAAGGACTACGGCGCCTCGACGACGGCGCAGGTGCTGGCGACCAGCGGCGACGCGAAGCTGACCGTCAGCGACCCGAGCGCGACCGCTCCCGGGCACCTGGTGAACGGGACGTACGCGCTGAGCTCGCCGGTGCAGGCCAAGGCGACCTCGAGCACCAGCGGGGCCGGCGGACCGTACGCCGACGTCGGCGGCTCGGCCACGCCGACGACGCTGTTGACCTACGCCGGGCCGGCCAACGACGACGCGGCCACGGTGAGCTTCCAACAGCACGTCGGCGCCACCGACCCGCTGAGGGCCGGCAGTTACAGCAAGACGCTCACGTTCACGCTGTCGACGACGACGCCGTGACGTGGCCGGGGCGGCGGCGGCCCACCGCCGCCGCCCCGCGAGCCGTTCGCCCGCACCGAAAGAGCAACTTGATCCGTTACGGAGGAACCACTGTGTTGGGTCTGAGGAAGAGGCATCTGCCATGGCTGGCCGGTGCGATCGCCGCGGCGATCGCGGGCCCGTCCCCCGCGCTCGCGAGAGCCGACGCGCCGCCGGCCACGGCGAGCGTCACCACCTATGACTTCGGTTTCCGCGACTCCACCAAGTCGCAGGACGACCCGACCGCGAGCACGGTGACCATCGCGCCCGGCGGGACGGTCGACTTCAGCTATCCCACCGGCACGAGCTTCCACAACGTGGCGTTCGGCGATCCGGACACCCAGCAGGGCGCCCAGCCGTCCTCCTGCGTGCAGACCGCCGGCACCATCATCGGCGCGGTGCCGCCGCTGCCCACCGTCCCGTTCGGCTCCGGCTGGGCCGGGACGTGCACGTTCAACACCCCCGGCACCTACACCTTCTACTGCGCCGCGCACACCTTCATGACCGGCAAGGTGGTGGTGCAGGCAGCCACGCAGAACCAGCCGCCGACGGTGCACGCCGCGCGGACGCCGGCCGGCGACGTCACGACCGGGACCGCGGTCTCCTTCACGGCGGACGGGGCCGACCCGGACAGCGACACGCTCACCTATTCCTGGGACTTCGGTGACAGTGCCACTTCGACCGATCGCAATCCCACTCACACCTACACGGCGGCGGGGACGTATTCCGCCAAGGTCACGGTGGACGACGGGCACGGCGGCACCGCCACCGACACCGTCAGCGTCACGGTGACCCAGGCCGACCGGGCGCCCACCGTGGCCGTCTCCCGCACCCCGGCGGGCGACGTCGCGACCGGCGCCGCGATCGCCTTCACGGCGACCGCGTCCGACCCGGACGGCGACGCCCTCACCTACGCGTGGGACTTCGGCGACGGCGGCACGTCGACGCAGCAGAACCCGTCGCACACCTATGCCGCCGCCGGCTCCTATACCGCGAAGGTGACGGTCGACGACGGCCACGGCGGCACAGCCTCCGACACGGCGGCGGTGAAGGTGACGGCGGCCTGCACGGCCGGCACGTTCCGCGACGACTTCAACGGCTCGAGCCTCGACGCCTCGTGGAACGTGGTCCGCCCCGACGGCGGGATCACGGTGGCCAACGGCGTGGCGTCGATCCCCGCCGGGTCGGGCGACATCTACCAGACGCCGAACACCGCCGCGAACATCGTGCTGCGGCCCGCGCCCAGCGGCGCGTTCACCATCACGGCGAAGGTCCACCATCAGGGCCTGACCCGCTACCAGCAGGCCGGCATCATCGTCTACGGCGACGACGACAACTACACCAAGCTCGACCGCGAGGCCACCAACGCCAGCGGCAGCGACCCGGTGGAGAAGTTCTCGTTCATCAACGAGGTGGCCGGCACCGCGCGCAACAGCTCGGCCGACTACACCGCCAACCTCGACGAGACGACGTTCCCGGCGGACTTCTACATGCGGATCACCTCCACGGACGGCACGACGATCACCGGGGCCTACTCGACGGACGGGATCACCTGGACACCCGTCGGGCAGTCGGCGAACCTGCCGGCGAACCCGCAGGTCGGCTTCTTCGCGCTGTCCAACGGCGCCGCCACGGTCGTGACGCCGACGTTCGACTGGTTCCAGCTCGACGGCGACGGCGTGCAGGGCGGCTGCGGCGGCGGGGACCAGCGTCCCCTGATCTCCGCGGCGGCCGCGACGCCGCCGAACGGCATCGCCCCGCTGCCGGTGGACTTCACCGTGTCGGCGAGCGATCCGGACGGCGACCCGCTCACCTACGCGTGGGACTTCGGCGACGGCGCGACGTCGACGCAGCAGAACCCCTCGCACACCTACACGGCCGGCGGCACGTTCACCGCGAAGGTCACCGTGTCGGACGGCAAGGGCGGCTCGGCCACGCGGACGCTGCCGGTGACGGCGATGGCGCCGGACGCGCCCGGGTCGCGCTTCCGCGCGCTGGTGTTCTCCAAGACCGCCGCGTTCCGGCACGACAGCATCCCGAGCGGGATCGCCGCGATCCAGTTGCTCGGCCAGCAGAACAACTTCCAGGTCGACGCGACAGAGGACGGTGCGGTGTTCCGCGACGACGTCCTCTCGCACTACAAGGTGGTGATCTTCCTCTCCACGACCGGTGACGTGCTCACCGACGACCAGCAGGCGGCGTTCCAGCGCTACATCGAGGCGGGCGGCGGCTACGCCGGCGTCCACTCGGCGGCCGACACCGAGTACACGTGGCCGTGGTACGGCAAGCTGGTCGGCGCGTACTTCCGCGACCACCCGAACGGGACGCCGGCGGGCACGGTCCAGGTGGAGGACGCCACCGACCCCTCCACGGCGGGGCTGCCGGCGCGCTGGGACCGCACCGACGAGTGGTACAACTTCCAGACCTACGACAACCCCGTCGTCGGCGGCGGCGCGAGCGCGACTCCGTATGACCCGCGCGACAACGCCGACCTGCACATCCTGCTGACGACGGACACCTCCACGTACACGGGCGCCGCCCCCACGGGCGACCACCCGATCGCGTGGTGTCACCGCTACGACGGCGGGCGCTCCTGGTACACGGCGCTCGGCCACACCGCGGCGTCCTACACGGAGCCGCTGTTCCTGCAGCACCTCTACGGCGGCATCGAGGTCGCGGCCGGCGTGGTGCCGTCCGTGTGCGGCGCCGCCCCGACCGACCAGGGCTCGACCACGGCCACCGGCGACCTCTCGGCGACCGTCGGCTCGATCCTGGCGCTGAACATGGCGCCCTCCGCGAGCCTCGGGTCCGTCGCGCCGGGCGTCGCCCGCGACTACACGGCGAGCCTGGCGGCCACCGTGACCAGCACCGAGGGCAACGCGACGTTGAGCGTGGCCGACGCCAGCGGCACCTCCACCGGCCACTTGGTCAACGGCGCCTACGCGCTTGCGGCACCGCTGCAGGTGCAGGCCACGAACGCCGCCCACCCGACGTCGGCGTTCGCGCCGGTGCCGGGCGCCGACAGCCCGCTGGCGCTGCTGACCTACAACGACCCCGTCAGCAGCGACACCGTCACCGTCGGGTTCAGGCAATCGATCGGAGCGAGTGACGTGCTCCGGGCCGGCAGCTACGGCAAGACGCTGACGTTCACCCTCGCGAGCACGGCACCGTAAAGACCCTTCCAGCGGTGGCCGCGGCGGTCTCTCCTCGAGCGCCGCGGCCGCGCCGTGCGAGTGCGCGAAGCGGCCCGTCCCCGGACGGGCCGCTTCGGCGTCTTCGAGTGTCATATGACACTCACTGAAAACTTTTGACAGGCTTGCGATAGCTAGTTAGCATCAGGATGAAAGCGGATGATGAGCTTGGCGCGCACGAGGTACAGGGTCGCAGCGGCCGCCGGGCGCTGGCCCGCGCGGGTCGCCGCCATGGTGCTCGGGCGCCGGACGCGCTGGGTGGTGATCGGCGCGTGGGTGGCGCTGGCCGTCGCGCTCGGCGGCCTGCAGCCGAAGCTCCAGCAGCGCGCGCAGGACGAGAGCAAGACGTTCAGGGCGCGCTCCGCCGAGTCGACGCAGGTGCACGAGCTCCTGGACCGTCGCTTCCCCGAGGGCCGGACGTCGACGGCGGTGATCGCCTACGCCGTGCGCCGCGGCTCGATCGACGCGCACGCCGCGGAGATCGGGCGCGAGGTCGCGGCGATCTGCGGGACGGCGGCGCTGCCGGACCTCAACGGAGTCGGCACCCCCGACAGCCGCGTGTGCGGCGAGATCGGCCACGAGGGCGAGCCGGAGCATCCGCCGTCCTCGCTCGGCGGCGGCGAGCCGCCCACCGTGGCGCTCGTCACGGTGGTCGACCGCAAGGACGACACGGAGTCGGTGGTCCGCGACGTCGCCGCGCTGCGCCGGATCGCGCCCGGCCCGGCCGGGCGACCGCTCGCGAGCTACGTCACCGGGCAGGCGGGCTTCGACGCCGATCGCGAGACCGCGATGGCGGGGATCGACGGGACGCTGCTCGCCATCACCGGCGCGCTCGTGCTGGTGCTGATGCTGGCGATCTACCGCTCGCCGCTGATCGCCGGGCTGATGCTCGGGGTGGTGACGATCGCCTACCTGATCGCCACCGGGCTCGTCTACCTGCTGCTCGTGGCGGGGGCGACCACCGTCAGCGGCCAGTCGACGGCGATCCTGATCGTGCTGATGTTCGGCGCGGGGACGGACTACGCGCTGCTCATCGTCTCGCGCTACCGCGACGAGCTGCGGCGCGACGCCGACGCCGCCGCTGCGATCGCCCGCGCCACCGCGCATACCGGCCCGGCGATCGTCGCGTCCGGCGGGATCGTGGTCGCGGCGATGCTCGTGCTGGGCCTCGCCGACTTCAACGCGACGCGCGAGATGGGGCCCATCCTGGCGCTCGGCATCGCGGTCATGCTGGCGGCCGGGCTGACGCTGCTGCCCGCGCTGCTGGCGGCGTTCGGACGGCGCGCGTTCTGGCCGGCGATCCCGCGCGTGGAGGCGAGGCCGCGGCGCGGCGCGGGCTGGAGCCGCATCGGGCGGCTCGTGCGGCGGCGGCCGCGGCTGCTGGCCGGCGCGTCGGTCGTCATCCTCGCCGCCGGCGCGCTGGGCAACCTCGGCGGCCGCGGTTACCTCGACATCTCCGAGCAGTACCGGCACGCGCCCGAGTCCGTGCAGGGCCAGCAGCTGATCCGCCGCACCTTCCCGCCGGGCAAGGTCGCGCCGGTGGACGTCGTGGCGAGCTCCGCGGCGGGCCTGGCGGTCCGCGACGCGCTCCGGTCCGCCAAGGGCGTGTCGGTGGCGAACACGGACTCGGCCTCGGTGCGGGGCGCGCCGCTGCTCTCGCTGCAGGTGCTGCTGTCCGTGGACCCGTTCTCCACGCGCGCGATGGACCTGATCCCGCACCTGCGCGCGGTGGCGCGCCGGGCGGCGCACGGCCGGCCGGCACTGATCGGCGGGATCACGGCCGAGCAGCACGACAACCTGCGCGCGCTCAGCCGCGACGCGAAGCTGATCGTGCCGCTGGTGCTGGCGCTGATCCTGCTGATCCTCGTCGCGCTGCTGCGCAGCCTGGTCGCGCCGCTGTACGTGATCGGAACCGTGGTCCTGTCCTTCGCGTTCGCGCTCGGGGCGTCCTCGCTCGTGTTCACGCACCTGTTCGGGCAGCCGGACTCGGACCCGAACCTGTCGATCTTCGCGTTCATCTTCCTCGTCGCGCTCGGCGTCGACGACAACATCTTCCTGCTCACCCGCATCCGCGAGGAGCGTGCACGCGGGCTCGCCACGCGCGACGCCGTGATCGCCGGGCTGGAGCGCACCGGCGGCGTGATCACGTCCGCCGGGCTGATCCTCGCCGGCACCTTCGCGTCGCTGATGGCGCTCGACATGGTGGCGCTGTTCCAGGTCGGCTTCGCCGTGACGCTCGGCCTGCTCGTCGACGCGTTCCTGGTGCGGACGTTCCTCGTGCCCTCGGTCGCGCTGCTGCTCGGCGAGCGCAACTGGTGGCCGCAGCTCAAGTCAAGACAACCCGGAGGAGGGCTCCATGGCAATCCGGAAGAAGCACTGGCCATGGCTGGTGAGCGCCGCGATCGTGGCCGCCGGCACGCCCGCGCTGGCGCGGGGTGAGGCGCCGGCGGCGCCACCGCCGGCGGCGAGCATCGAGGCCTACGACAACGGGTTCCGCGACGCGGCCGATCCCGCGAGCTCCACGGTCACGATCCATGCCGGGGAGACCGTGAGCTTCAGCTACCCCTCGGGCCGCAACTACCACAACGTCAAGTTCGACGACGCCTCGCCCCAGCCCGCGTCGTGCGTCCAGACGGCCGCGCCGTCTCCGTATTCCATCCAGCCCGCGCCACCGCTCCCGTTCATCGGCGAGTCGCCCGGCTGGGCGGGGACGTGCACGTTCGACACCCCCGGCACCTACACGTTCTTCTGCCAGGTCCACACGGACATGCGCGGGACCGTCAAAGTCGAGGCGGCCGGCACGCCGACGCCGACGCCGACCGCGACGGACACGCCGACGCCGACGCCGACGCCGACCGAGACGCCGACGCCGACCGCGACGGCCACGCCGGGTCCCGCGTCCGCGTCCGTGGCGGCGCACGACTTCTGGTTCCAGGACGCGTCGCAGCCGGACCCGCACGACAACTCGGTGGCGGTGCAGCCCGGGGAGTGGGTGAGGTTCAGCTACCCCTCGGGCTCGAGCGTGCACAACGTCCAGTTCGACCAGGCCCAGCCCGGTGCGTGCGTGCAGACGGCCGGCTCGGTGATCGCCGCCGCGCCGCCGCTGCCCCAGTACTACGAGGGGTCAGGTTGGGCCGGAGAGTGCCGGTTCGATGCCCCCGGCACGTATACGTTCGTCTGCGGGGTCCATCCGGACATGCGGGGCACGGTCGTGGTGAAGGCGGCGGCTGCGAGTCCCACGCCCACGCCTTCCCCGCATGCCGAGAGCCCGCCGCCGCCGCCGGCGCCGGCGGCCGAGCCGGCACGCGTGCCGTCGGCATGGGCGAGCATCGACCGGCCGCGGCGCGCAGGGCTCACGGTCTCGGCGCTGGTGCACCGCAAGCTCCGCCTGAGCGGACGCTGCGTGTCCGTCGGCACCGGCGCCGTCACGGTGACCGTCTCCAAGGCGGTGGCTCGCCGGCTCAGGCTCAAGGGCAGGACGCTGGCCACGGCGGCCGTGCACTGCCGGGGCACCGGCCACTTCACGGTCACGCTCAAGCCGACCGCCGCGGCGAAGCGGGCGTTGCGGCGCTCTCGCACGTCGGTCTCGGTGACCGCCACGCTGCGGTTCTCCGGCGCCGAGGGCGCAGCGACCGATCGCCGGCACCTGCGGCTCACGGGCAAGCCGCGCCGCGTCGTGGACCGGGGGAGGCGATGATGGATCCGGCGACGGACGGCCTGACCCGCCGGGCCGTGCTCACGCGGAGCGCCGGCGCGGTCTTCCTGGTGTGCTCGTTCCACGCCGACCGGCGCCCGCGCCCGGCGGCCCGCAAGACGAGCGCCGGCGTACTGGCGTCGGCGAAGGGCCCGTTCGAGCCCTTCCAGGCGGACCTGCCGCTGCCGCCGGTCGCCAAGCCGGTGGCGGCGTCCAAGCGGCTCGAGCGCTACGAGGTGACGATCAGGCCCGGGACGGCGAGCATCCTCCCGGGCCTCGAGACGCCGATCCTGGGCTACGACGGACGCTACCCGGGGCCGACGTTCCACGCGACCCGCGGCCGCCCCGTCGAGGTGCGCCAGATCAACCGGGCGGGCCGCACGGCCGTCGTGCACCTGCACGGCGGCGTCACCGAGCCGGAGTCCGACGGGCACCCGATGGACATCATCCCCGACGGGTCGGAGCGGACGTACCGGTACTCGAGCGTGCAGCAGGCGGCGACGCTCTGGTACCACGACCATTCCCACGGGGAGGTGGCCAGGACGCTGTATGCCGGCCTGGCGGGCTTCTACCTGGTCTCCGACGAGGAGGAGGCCGACCTTGGGCTGCCGCGCGGCGACTACGACCTGCCGCTGATGATCCAGGACCGCAGCTTCAACGCCGACGGCTCGTTCCGCTACCAGCTCGACCTCGACATGGGGTTCCACGGCGACACGCTCCTGGTCAACGGAGCGGTCGCCCCGCGGGTGCGGGTCGAGCGGCGCCTGTACCGGCTGCGCTTCCTCAACGCGTCCAACGCGCGGGCGTACGAGCTCGTCCTGGGCGACGGGCGCGAGATGATCCAGATCGCCGGCGACGGCGGGCTGCTCGCGCGCCCGGTGAAGCGGCGGGCGATCCCGCTCAGCCCGGCCGAGCGGGTCGAGGTGGTGGTCGACTTCCGCCAGTTCGGCGCCGGCTCGGAGATCGTCCTGCGCAACGCGGCCGGCGAGGCGAGCACGCAGGCCGTCATGCGCTTCGACGTCGTCAGGGGCGGGGCGGAGGAGGCGCACGTGCCGAAGGCCCTGACGGAGGTCGAGGCGATCCCGCCCGTCAACGCGCGGCGGCGCTTCACCCTGTCCTTCAAGGCGGTCGGGCAGGCGCAGTGGCAGATCAACGGGCGCGGCTTCGACATGGACCGCGTCGACTGCCGTCCCCGCCGCGGCTCGACGGAGCTGTGGACGTTCGTCAACGAGTCCCAGCATCCGCATCCGATGCATCTGCATCTCGCGCACTTCCGGATCCAGAGCATCGGCGGCCGGCCGCCGAGCCGGGGCGACGCGGGCTGGAAGGACGTGGTCGTCGTGCCGCCCAGCCAGACCGCGGTCGTGCGGCCGTACTTCGACTACTACACCGGCCGTTTCCCGTTCCACTGCCACACGGCGGAGCACGGCGACAACGACATGATGGGGCAGATGGAGGTGGTCGCGTGATCGCGCGCGCGCTGGCGGGCGCCGTCCTGATCTCCCTGGCGGCGCCGGCGGCGGCGCACGCCGCCACCCGGCCGATCCAGGCGGTCGACGACCCCGCGACGTTCCAGAAGTACTGGACGCCGAAGGACCTGGCGGCCCAGCAGGGCGACACGATCCAGTGGCGCCTGACCGAGCCGGGCAACGCGAGCGCCGCCAGCCACGACATCTGGCTGATCCCGCCCGGCGGCACGCAGCAGGACGCGGTCCAGCTCGGCACGACGGCGACGACGCCGACCGTCACCGCGTCCGTGGACCAGCTCGGGACCTACCAGTTCTACTGCTCCATCCACGGTGGCCTGGCGCCCGGCGGCATGAACGGCACGATCGCGGTCGGCGCCGCCGACCCCGGGCCACCGGTCGACCCCGGCACGCCGTGGACCACGCCCGGTGGTGGCGGCACCGGTGGTGGCGGCGGCGGCGCGGGCACACCGAGCGGCCCGGCGCCGCTGCTGAACCCGATGCCGGCGCCGTCGGTGCTGGAGTGGGGCGACAACCGGCGGCCCGTCCTGCGCGTGGCGAGGGTGTGGGCGGTCCGCCGCGGCGTGCGCGCGCGCGTGCGGCTCTCGGAGCCCGCGACGCTGACGATCCGCGTGCGGCGCGGCGCGAAGGCGGTCGAGTCGCGCCGGGTGCGCCTGCGGGCCGGTACGCGGACCGTGACGGTGCGCGGGCTGCGGCCCGGGCGCTACGGCGTCTGGCTGCAGGCGACCGACCGGGCGCAGCTGGAATCGCGCGCGAGCCGGGCGCGGGTGCGGGTCAGGCCGCGTCCGGCAGCACGGCGCCCGGGTTGAGGATCCCGTGGGGGTCGAGCGTGCGCTTGAGCGCGCGCATCGTCGCGATCTCCTCCTCGCTGCGGGTCAGCCGCAGCCAGCGCCGCTTGGACACCCCGACGCCGTGCTCGGCGCTGATCGAGCCGCCGAACTCCGCGACCAGGCGCAGGATCGCCTCGTCGCTGCGCTCGTCGGATGCCGCCGGCCCGAGCACGTTGACGTGAAGGTTGCCGTCGCCCAGGTGCCCGTAGACGATCGTGGCGGCACCGGGCGCGGCGGCGGCGACCACCTCGCGCACGCGCCCCTCGAACTCGGCCAGGGACGCCAGCGGCAGGGTGACGTCCAGCTTGTGCGGCACCCCGGCCGCGGCGACCGACTCGTTGTGGAAGTCGCGGTAGGCCCACAGCGCCCGGCGGCGCGCCGTGTCGTCGGCGACCGCGACGTCCAGCACGAGCGCGTCCTCGATCGCCCCCGCGAGGTCCTCGAGCGGGTCCTCGGCGGCGGCGCACTCGGCCAGGACGTAGACGGGGTGGTCGCGGTCGAACGGCGCCTTCAGGCCGCGCCGCTCGCAGACCAGGCGCATCCCTTCCGCGTAGAAGATCTCGACGGCGTGGAGGGTCGTCGCACGCGCGCGCAGGTCCATCATCAGCCGGACCGCCGAAGCCGTGTCCGGGACCGCGAAGAGCGCGGTCACCGCGCGGGGCAGCGCCGGCACGAGCCGCAGCCTGGCCGCCGTCACGACGCCCAGCGTGCCCTCGCTGCCCACGAGCAGCTGCGGCACGTTGTAGCCGGCGGTGTCCTTGAGCAGGCCGGCGAGCCGGCGGACGACGCGGCCTGACGCCAGCACCGCCTCCAGGCCCATCACCTGCGCGCGCATCGTGCCGTAGCGCAGGACCTGCGCGCCGCCGGCATCGGTGGCGATCATCCCGCCGATCGACGCGCCGCTGCGCGCCCCGTGGTCGACGCCGAACGCGAGGCCGGCCGCGCGGGCGTGCGCCTGCAGGGCCTCGAGCGTGGCCCCGGCGCCGGCCGTCACCTGGCTGGAGACGGGGTCGACGGGGCCGAGCTCGTCCAGCCGGCCGAGCGAGAGCACGAGCTCGCCGCCGCGGGGCACGCCGCCGCCGACGAGCCCGGTGTTGCCCCCCTGGGGGACGACGGGCGTGCGCGTCTCGTCGCAGACACGCAGGATCGCCGCGACCTCCTCAGTCGCGCCCGGGCGCACGACGACGCTCGCGGCGGCGCCGTAGCGGCCGGTGAGGTCGTGCTCGAAGGGCTGGCGCTGCTCCGGATCGGCGAGCACGTGCGCGGCGCCGACGATGCCCACCAGCCGCTCGTGAAGCGAGTCGGAAACCACGGCGCGAGTCTATTCGATTCGGGGGAATTGTGTAAGACTGTCAGACAACATGACCATCTATCGCGACATCGAAGTCGTGGCGCTGGCCTGCCAGGGCACGCTGCTGGACTCGCGGCCGGCGATCGAGGCGGTGGCGTACGAGCTGGCGCGCCGCAACGGCGAGAGCCCGCTGGACCGCGGTGCGGCGCTGCGCCGCCGGATCGAGGCGCTGGCGGGCGACGGCCTGGCGCTCGCGTTCGAGCGCCTCGCGCGCGAGCGCGGGTGGATCGGGGAGGAGAGCGGCGAGGAGTCGCTGGCGCGCGCCGCGTTCCTCACGCGCCCGTATCCGGACGCCGTGGCGGCGATCGGGCTGGCGGCCGGGCTCGGCCGGCGGCTGCTCGCCGTCTCGCAGCTCGACCGGCGGCTGCTCGACATCGCGCTGCGGCCGTTCGACGGCGCGTTCAGCGCGGTGGTGGAGCAGGACGAGGTGCCGGAGGGCCGCCACGTCCTCTACGTGAGCTCGGCGCCCCATCGGCTGCGCGCGGCGCGCGCCCGCGGCAACCGGACGGTCTGGCTGCGACGCGAGCCGGGCTCGCGCGCGGACAGCTGGCAATCGCTCGCCGAGCTGCCGGAGGCGCTCGGCGAGCTCGCGCCGGCCGAGGCGGCATGATGGCCGGGATGGTGGTCAAGCCGATCTCGGCGACGGAGGCGGTCGCCGCCACGCTGCGCGAGCGCATCTTCGACGGCCTGATCGCGCCGGGCGCGCGGCTGCCCGAGCAGGAGCTGGCCGACGACTTCGGCGTCGCGCGTCCGACCGTGCGCGCCGCGATCCAGAACCTCTGCCACGAGGGCCTGCTGCAGCGCGAGCGCAACCGCAGCGCGGTCGTGCCCAAGCTGGGCGAGGAGGACGTCCGCGACCTGTTCTCCGTGCGCATCCCGCTGGAATGCCAGATCGTGCGCCAGGTGCTCGAGCGCCGCGTGCCGCTGGACGGGGTGGAGGAGGCGATCGAGCGGCTGGCGCGGCTCACGCCGCAGTCGCCGTGGAGCGCCGTGGTGGACGCAGACCTGGGCTTCCACTTCGCGCTCGCGCACGCGACGGGGAGCCTGCGCCTGGAGCGGGTCTACCGGTCGCTCAGCGGCGAGATCCGCCTGTGCATCGCGCAGCTGCGCCCGGCCTGGTCCTCCCCGGCGGAGATGGCGGCCGAGCACCGGATGCTGCTCGACGTGATCGAGAGCGCCGACGTCGAGGATGCGGTGGCGCGGATGACCGCCCATCTCGAGCGCGCCGTCCACGACCTCACGTCACCGTCGCGCTGAGCCGGGACGGCTCGCCGTACCAGGCGGCGGCCAGGATGCCCTCGATCGCGTCGGCGTCGAGGGCGCGCGGGTTGTTGTCGATCAGCCGGCGGATCCCCACCGACTGCTCGGCCAGCGCGCGCAGGTCCTCGCGCTCGAGGCCGAGCTCGGCCAGCGAGGCCGGCAGGCCGATCCGCATGCCCAGCTCGTGCACGTGCTCGACCGCGTCCTCGCAGCCCATGGCGAGCGCCAGCTCGCGCAGCTCCGCGCCGCACACCGGCCGGTTGAACTCCATCACGTAGGGCAGCAGCAGCCCGGTGCCGAGCCCGTGCGGCGTGTGCGTGGCGGCGCCGACGGCGAACTGCAGCGCGTGCGCGGCCGACACGCCGGAGGTGCCGAACGCCATGCCGGCGAGCAGGCTGCCGTAGAGCATGCCCGAGCGCGCGTCGAGGTCGGAGCCGTCCTCCACCACCCGCACGAGGTGCTGCGAGAGCTGTCGGGCGGCCAGCAGCGCGAGGCCGTCCGACAGCAGGTTCTTGCCGACCTGCGGGCGCTCGAGGGCGAGCGCCGGCGAGGGCTGCTCGCGCGCGGACATGAACGCCTCGATCGCGTGCGCGAGCGCGTCGATGCCCGCGTAGGCCGTCACCGTCGGGGGTGCACCGAGGGTCAGCAGCGGGTCGCAGATCGCGTGGCGCGGCACGAGGTGCGGGTCGGCCACACCGACCTTCATCCCGGTCGCCGCGTCGGTGATGACCGAGACCGGCGTGACCTCCGAGCCCGTGCCGGCGGTGGTGGGCAGCGCGACCAGCGGCAGCACGGGCCCCGGCACGGACTGCACCGGGTAGAAGCGCTCGACCGGCCCCTCGTGGGTAAGCAGCAGCGCGGTCACCTTCGCCAGGTCGATCACGCTGCCGCCGCCGACGGCCACGATCACGTCCGGCTCGACCGCGCGGCCGACCGACACCGCGGCGTTGACGGTGGTCATCGGCACGTCCACGGCGCCGGAGTCGAAGACCGTCACGCGCAGCCCGGACTGCTTGAGCGAGTCGCGCACGGTGGCGAAGCCGGGCGTGGTGGCGATCCGCGGGTCGGTGCAGATCAGGCAGCGGGATCCGAAGCGCGCCGCGATCGGCCCGGTCGCCGGAGCCATCCCGGCGCCGAACAGGACCTGGGCCGGCGCGCGCAGCACAGCGAATTCAGTCATCGTCCTCCAAGAACGCGATCAGCAGTCGGTGAAGCTCGGCGGGGCGCTCGACCGGCACGGAGTGCCCGCACGCGCCGAGCGCGTGGAGCCGGACGTCGCGCAGGCGGCCGAGCAGGGGAAGGGCGCTGTCGCGCAGGGGCACCAGGCGGTCCTCGGCGCCGTGGACGAGGAGCACCGGCGCCGCGACCGCGGCGAGCTCGGCGTCCGACAGCGCGAGGTCGCGCACCCAGCGGTCGCGCGGCGGGGGGAAGAGCGAGGGATAGACCGCGCGCGGCCCGGGCGCGAGCGTGGCCCGCAGCCGCGCCTCGACGGCGGCCTCGGTGATCGCCGCGCGGTCGTGGCGCAGCGTCTCCAGCAGCGCGCGCGCCGCCGCGCGGTCCGGTGCGTACGCCCACATGCGGTCCAGCGCGTCCGGCAGCGGCATGTCGATCCCGAGCGTGCCGATGGCGACGACGCGGGAGACGGCGTCCGGGCGCGCCGCGGCGGCCGCCAGGGCCATCGCCCCCCCGGCCGAGTGGCCGACCACGGCGCAGCGCGCGACGCCGAGGGCGTCGAGCAGCCCGAGCGCCTGCGCCGTCCAGGCCGCGCGCCCGGGGGCGGGGAGGGGGTCGCTGCCGCCGAAGCCCGCGAGGTCGGGCGCGATCACCCGGTGACGCGGGGCCAGCGCGGCCGCGAGCGGCCCCCAGGCCGCCGCGGCCGTGGTGCCGGGGCCGGAGCCGTGCAGGAGCAGCACCGCCGGCCCCTGCCCGGCGTCGAGCAGGTGCACGCGCCGCCCGCCGACCGCGACGTCGCGCTCGGCCGGCGCCGCCTCGGCGATCCGCACCGTCATCCCCGGCCTCCCCGTCACCCCGCCCGGCCGGCGCTCAGGCCGGCACGGCCGCCCGCTCGAGGACGCCCATGAACGCGCGCGACCAGTCCGGCAGGTCCGGCCAGCCGCGGCACGACACCATGTTGCCGTCGACGACGTCCGGCGCGTCCACCACGGTGGCGCCCGCGTTCTCCATGTCGCCGGTCAGCGGCGGGAAGGCCGCGGTGCGGCGGCCGCGCAGCAGCCCGTAGACCGCGGGCACCTGCGGGCCGTGGCAGACGGTGCCGACGGGCAGGTCGTGCTCGAAGAAGTGCTCGGTGATGCGGCGCACGTCCGCGTCGGCCCGGATGTACTCCGGCGCGCGCCCGCCCGGGATCACCAGCGCGACGTAGTCGGCCGGGTCGACCTCGGCGAACGTCACGTCGACCGGCAGCTTGCGGCCGTTCTTCTCCGTGTAGGCGTCGGACTCGGGGTCGAAGTCGTGGATGACGAGCTGCACCGGGCGCCGCGTGCGCGCGGCGACGTCGGCCGCGTAGCCCGCCTCGCGCAGCCGGTAGATGGGGTACATCGCGTCGAGCTCCTCGGCCGCGTCGCCTACGAGCACGAGCACGCGCTGCTGCATGGGTCTCCTCCTCGCCTCACTGGAATGGTTGAAAGGTTCTGCAAGATCCGTCAGTCGAACGCGAAGTACTTCGGCTCCATGAAGTCCAGGAGGCCGTGATGGCCACCCTCGCGCCCGAGCCCGCTCTGCTTGACGCCGCCGAACGGCGCCGCGGGATCGGACACGACGCCGCGGTTGAGGCCGACCATCCCGGTCTCGATCGCCTCTCCCATCGCCATCGCGCGCCGCAGGTCGCGGCTGTAGACGTACGCCACCAGGCCGTGCTCGGTGTCGTTGGCCAGCGCGATCGCGTCGGCCTCGTCGGCGAACCCGACGATCGGCGCGACCGGGCCGAACACCTCGTCGGCCAGCATCTCGCTGCCCGGCGCGACGCGGTCGAGCACCGTCGGCGGGTAGAAGAAGCCGGGCCCGGGCAGCCGCTCGCCGCCGGTGCGGACGCGCGCCCCGCGGTCGACCGCGTCGGCGACCAGGCGCTCGACCTTCTCGCGCGCGGGCTCGTTGATCAGCGGGCCGAGCTGCGCGCCCGGCTCCATCCCCGGGCCGACGCGCACGGCCTCCATGGCCGCCGTCAGCCGCGCGCCGAACTCGCCGGCCACCGACTCGTGCACCAGGAAGCGGTTCGCCGCGGTGCAGGCCTCGCCGCCGTTGCGGAGCTTGGCGGCCATGGCGCCCTCGACCGCGGCGTCGAGGTCGGCGTCCGCGAGCACGAGGAACGGCGCGTTGCCACCCAGCTCCATCGAGGCGTTGACCACGCGCCCGGCGGCCTGCGCGAGCAGCTCGCGGCCGACCGCCGTCGACCCGGTGAAGGACAGCTTGCGCACGCGCGGGTCGGCGAGCAGCGCGCGCACCAGCGGCCGCGGCTCGTCGGTGGGCAGGACGTTGACGACGCCGGGCGGCACGCCGGCCTCCTCGAGCGCCCGGACGATCGCCAGCGCGGTGAGCGGCGTCTCCTGCGCCGGCTTGAGCACGGTCGTGCAGCCCGCCGCCAGCGCGGGGCCGAGCTTGCGCGTGGCCATCGCGGCGGGGAAGTTCCACGGGGTCACGAGCACGGCCACGCCGACCGGCTGGTGCATGACCAGCATGCGGTTCGCGCCGCCGGGAGCGATCGCGTAGTCGCCGTTGGCGCGCACCGCCTCTTCTGAGAACCAGCGCAGGAACTCCGCGGCGTACGCCGCCTCGCCGCGCGCCTCGGCGAGCGGCTTGCCCATCTCGCGCACGATCAGCTCGGCCACCTCGTCGAGGCGGGCCGTCATGAGGTCGAACGCGCGCCGGAGGATCTCGGCGCGCTCGCGCGGCGCGCGCGCGGCCCACTCCGGACCCGCCGCGTGCGCGGCCTCGACGGCCGCGAGGCCGTCCGCCTCCGTGGCGGCCGCCACGGACGCGATGACCGATCCGTCGGCCGGATCGAGGACGTCGAACCGGCGCTCGCCGGCGCCGGGGCGCCAGGCGCCGCCGACCAGGACCTCAGCGGTGCTCATTGGGAAAAAGCGTATCCATCGATGACAGGGAATGCAAGATCCGCGGAGAGGTATTGACAAATGTTGCAAGAACTGCGTAGATGCCTTACAGCCGGTTGCAATGTTCTCGCGGCCACGTGGGCGACGGCGCCCGCGGCCCAGCGGAGGAGGAGGAGATGAAGGAAAAGCTCATCAAGGGCTGGGCGGTCGGGCTCGCGGCGATCGCCGCGGCCGCGGCCGTCGCCGCGTGCGGCGGTGGAGGCGGCGGCGGCGCGGCCAAGGCGTCGGCCGACTTCACCAGCAAGCTGACCAAGAAGCCCATCACGCTGACGTTCCTGTGGTTCGAATGGCCGCCGGCGCACGCGCTCGAGGCGCTGGGCAAGGAGTACTCGAAGATCCGGCCGAACGTCACCGTCAAGGTGAACACCGTCCCGATCGCCAACTGGCACGACGCGATCTTCACCCAGTTCGCGGCTCGCAAGACGAACTTCGACCTGCCGATCCTCGACTCGCAGAACATCGGCGAGGCGGTCACCAACGGCGACATCCTCGACCTCACCGACTTCACCAAGAAGTATGTCGACAAGAGCGCGTACTACCCGTACTTCTTCGCCGCCTACGGCCAGTATCCGCAGGCCCAGACCGGGCAGCCGTCACCCGGCGCGCGCACGTACGGCGTGCCGCTGATGGGCGACACGTGGACGATGATCTACCGCAAGGACCTGATCCCCACGGCCCCCACCACCTGGGAGGGCATGATCCAGGCCGCCAAGAAGTGCCAGGACGAGAATCCGGGCATGAGCGGGCTGGCGTTCCACCAGTCCGGCGCGGGTGACGCCGCGGCGGTGACGTTCAACACCGTCGACTGGCTCTACGGCGGCGAGCTGTGGAACGCCAAGACGCGCAAGATCGACGGCGTGGTCAACGACGCCGCCGGCAAGAAGGCGATGAACGTGCTCGTCAACGAGATGAAGCCGCTCACGCCCAAGGGCTCGAGCAACTGGTTCATCGACGAGGTCAACGCGGCGATCAACCAGGGCAAGGTGTGCATCGGCCTGCAGTGGATCGGCGGCATCGGCGTGCTCGATCCCAAGAGCTCGACGCTGGGCAAGACCGAGGGCCAGATCCTCAAGAAGCTCGCGTTCGCGCCGCTGCCCACGCAGGACACCAACTGGGTGCCGCTCGGCGGCATGGGCATGCACGTCTCGCGGTTCGCGCCCCCCGACCACCAGGCCGAGGCGCTGAACTTCATCAAGTGGTTCCAGTCGGCCGACGTGCAGAAGAAGTGGGCCGAGCTCGGCGGCGTCCCGGGTCGCAAGGACGTCCTCAGCTCACCCGAGTTCCTCAATGCCAAGCCCTACAACAAGGTGTTCGCCGAGTCGGTCCCGCGGGTCAAGGACTTCTGGAACCTGCCGGAGTACGCCAAGTTGGTGAACATCGAGTCCACGCATGTCAACGCGGCGCTCAGCGGCACCGAGTCGCCCGACGCCGCGCTGAACAAGATCGCCACCGAGCAGCAGCAGGTGCTCGACCCGGGCGACTGACGGCCGGGCGAGGCCGGGCTGCTCCCCGCCCGGCCTCGCCGCCCGCCACCGTGACCATGACAAAGACGCTCGACACGCCCCCGCCGCAGGCGCCGGACGAGCCGGCGCTGACGCCGCCTCCGGCGGCCGCCCGCCTGCGGTTCTTCACCGATCGGCGCCTGGCCGGCCTGTTCATCTCGCCCGCGCTGGCGCTGCTGCTGTTCCTCTCGGTCTTCCCGCTGCTGTGGGCGCTGTACCTGTCGTTCACCGACTACTCCGCCACGCGGGATGTCGGCGCGAACTGGGTCGGGCTCCGCAACTACACGGACATCATCGGATCGGCCGACACGCACCAGCGCGCGCTGACCACGCTGGTCTTCGTCGTCGGAGCGGTGGGCCTGGAGACCGTGCTCGGCTTCACCATCGCCTATCTGATCTCGCGCCGCACGCGCGCTCGCGGCGCCCTGACCACGCTCTTCCTGACGCCGATGATGCTGTCACCGGTGGTCGTCGGGCTCTTCTGGAAGTTCATGCTCGACGTGCAGTTCGGCGTGGTGAACTCGTTCCTGGGGAGCCTCGGGCTGGGGCGCGTGACCTGGCTCACGGAGAAGAAGCTCGCGCTGCTCTCGCTGATCGTGGTCGACACCTGGCAGTGGACGCCGTTCATCATGCTCATCGCGCTCGCCGGGCTGACCGCCGTGCCGAAGTACCTCTATGAGGCGGCGGAGATCGACCGCGCGTCGGAGTGGTTCAAGTTCCGCCGCATCACGCTGCCGCTCGTCTGGCCGCTGGTGCTGATCGCGGTGCTGTTCCGGGCGATCGAGGCGTTCCGCCTGTTCGACCTCGTCTACATCCTCACCGCCGGGGGCCCCGGCTCCTCGACGGAGACGCTGTCGTTCCAGATCTACAAGGTGGCGTTCTTCGGGTTCGACACCGGGCGCGCCTCCGCCTACGGGATCCTGATGGTGGTCGTCGTGATCATCCTCGCGCAGTTCTACCTGCGCTACCTCAACCGAGTGAAGGAGCGCTCATGACGCGCCGCTTGAAGACCGGCAGCGTGATCGAGATCACGCTCCTGTGCCTGTTCGCCGTCGTGATGCTGTTCCCGGTCCTGTGGATGCTCGAGACCGCGCTCAAGGAGCAGCGCGACATCTACACGGTGCCGGCGAAGGTCCTCGATTTCCACGTCACGCTCGACCATTTCCGCGACGTCTTCAAGTCGGGCTCGCCGGTGGTGGCCGGCTTCCGCAACTCGGTGATCGTGGCGACCGTCTCGACGCTGATCGCCACCGGCCTCGGCGTGCCCGCCGCCTACGCCTACTCGCGCTTCCCCATCAAGGCCAAGAAGGACCAGCTGTTCTTCATCCTCTCGACCCGGTTCATGCCGCCGGTCGTGGTGGTGATCCCGATCTTCCTGATGTACCGCGACCTCAACCTGATCGACTCGCGCACCGGCCTGATCCTGATCTACGCGGCGTTCAACCTCCCGTTCACGATCTGGATGATGAAGGGCTTCGTCGACGAGGTCCCGGGCGAGTACGAGGACGCGGCGATGCTCGACGGGTACTCGCGCCCGGAGGCGTTCTGGCGGGTGACGCTGCCGCTGCTCGTCCCCGGGATCGCCGCGACGGCGGTGTTCGCGCTGATCTTCTCCTGGAACGAGTTCGCCTTCGCGGTCTTCCTGACGACGAGCGACAGCTCGCGCACGGCCCCGCCGGCGATCGCCGGGCTGATCGGCGGGTCGACGATCGACTGGGGGCTCGTCGCCGCGTCGGCGATGGTCTTCGCGGTCCCGGTCCTCGCGTTCGCGTTCCTCGTGCGCAAGCACCTGGTGGCCGGCGTCACGCTCGGCGCGGTGAGGAGGTAGCCATGGCCGAGGTCTCCGTCCAGCGGCTGCACAAGGCGTTCCCCGACGGCACCGTCGCCGTGGAGGAGCTCGACCTCCACATCGACGACGGCGAGCTGTTCGTGATGCTGGGGCCGTCGGGCTGCGGCAAGACCACGACGCTGCGCTGCATCTCCGGGCTCGAGCGCCAGAGCTCCGGCGACGTGGTGATCGGCGGCGAGGTGGTCAACCAGCGCCGGCCGGCCGAGCGCGACATCGCGATGGTCTTCCAGTTCTACGCGCTCTACCCGCACCTGACGTGCCGGGACAACATGGCGTTCCCGCTGCGCGCGGCCGGCCGGCCCGATGCCGAGGTCCGGGCGGCCGTGGCCGAGGCGGCGCGGATGCTCAAGCTCGAGCCGCTGCTCGACCGCCGCCCCAGCCGCCTGTCGGGCGGCGAGCAGCAGCGGGTGGCGCTCGGCCGGGCGATGGTCCGCCAGCCGCAGGCGTTCCTGATGGACGAGCCGCTGACGAACCTCGACGCCGAGCTGCGCGAGGACATGCGCGCCGAGCTCAAGCACGTCCAGGAGCGGCTCGCCACCACGATGATCTACGTCACCCACGACCAGGTGGAGGCGATGGCGCTCGGGCATCGCATCGCGATCCTCAACGAGGGCCGCCTGGAGCAGGTCGGCACGCCGATGGACGTCTACGACAAGCCGGCGACGCTGTTCGCCGCCCGCTTCATCGGCAGCCCGCCGATGAACCTCATCGACGTGGAGGTCACCAACGGCTCGCTGACCGCGGCCGGCGAGCTGACGATCACGGCGCCGGGCGGCCTGTCCCGGGGCGACCGGCTGATCGCCGGCGTGCGGCCCGAGTGGCTGGCGATCGGCGAGGCCGACGGGCCGGGCGTGCGCGGCCGCGTGGTGTCGCGCGAGGCGCTGGGCGACGAGACGATCCTCGTCGTCGACACGCCGTGCGGCGAGCTGCACGTGCGCCTGCCGCCGACGGCGCCGTACGCCGAGCAGCAGGTGGTCACCGTCCGGCATCACGGCGCTCCGCCGCCGGTCTACGACCCCGAGAGCGGGAAGGTGGTGAGCTGGTGAGCAGCGCGATCGTCGCGACCGGCATCTCGAAGGCGTTCGGCGATGTGCAGGCGCTGGACGACCTCGATCTCGACGTCCCCGAGGGCGCGTTCTTCGTCCTGCTCGGCCCGTCGGGGGCCGGCAAGACGACGACGCTGCGCGTGATCGCCGGGCTCGAGCGCCCGGACGCCGGCACCGTCCAACTCAACGGCCTCGACGCCACCCGCGCCGCCCCGGCCGCGCGCGACCTGGCGATGGTGTTCCAGAGCTACGCGCTCTATCCCAAGCAGACCGTGCGCGAGAACATCGCGTCGCCGCTGCGCGCGCGCAAGCTGCCCAAGGCGGAGATCGCCGAGCAGGTCGCCCGCGTGGCCGCGCTGCTGCGCATCGAGCGGCTGCTCGACCGCAAGCCGGCGCAGCTGTCGGGCGGCGAGCAGCAGCGGGTGGCGCTCGGGCGGGCGCTCGTGCGCGACCCGCGCGCGTTCCTGATGGACGAGCCGCTGACCAACCTGGACCTCAAGCTGCGCGTCGAGATGCGTACGGAGCTGACGCGCATCCACCGCTCGTCGGGCCGCACGTTCCTGTATGTGACCAACGACCAGGTCGAGGCGATGTCGATGGCCGACCAGGTGGCCGTCCTGCGCGACGGCCACGTGCAGCAGGTCGGCTCGCCGGCGGAGATCTACCGGCGCCCGGGGAACCGCTGGGTCGGCACGTTCGTCGGCAGCCCGCGCATGAGCCTGCTCGGCTGCCGGGCCGCCGGCGACCGGCTCGCCGGCTCGGAGGGCTGGAGCCTGCCGGACCCCGGCTTCGCCATCGAGCGCGGTCGCCCCGCGCTGCTCGGGATCCGCGCCGAGGACCTCTCGCTGGAGGCCCGGGACGCCGCGGCGTCGCTCGCCGGCACGGTCTACGCCGTGGAGCCGCTGGGCGACCGCACGCTGGTCGACATCGAGGTCGGGGGCGAGCGAGTGGTCGTCAAAGCGGCTCCCACCGCGCGGTTCGCGGTCGGCGAGCCGGTGCGCGCCGCCGTCGACATCGACCGCGTCCACCTGTTCGACGCCGAGTCCGAACTGGCCATCGCCCGTCGATGATCGGCGCGCCGCTGCCACCGGTGCTCCGGCGCGCGCGGATCCTCGAACGGGTCCAGCGCGACGGCATGGTCTCGCTGGCCGAGCTCGCCGCCACCTACGCGGTCTCCCCGGTCACGGTGCACCGCGACCTCGAGCTCCTCTCCGGGGAGGGGCTGCTCGAGCGGGTGCACGGCGGCGCGCGCGCGCTGCCCGGCCGCCGGGCGCCCGTGGAGACGGCCTGGAGTGCGCGCCTGCGCACCGCCACGCGCCAGAAGGACGCGATCGCCGCGCGGGCCCGCCGGCTGGTGGAGGACGGTACGACGGTCTTCGTCGACGCCTCGTCGACCGGGCTGGCGCTGGTGCACCAGCTCGAGCTCATGCCGCCGGTCGGGCTCACGCTCGTGACCAACTCGCCGGCGATCGCACTCGGGGTCACGGCGGAGTCGATCCACGTGATCGTCACGCCGGGCGAGCTCGACCAGCACATGCGCGTGCTCACCGGGCGCTGGACCGCCGAGTTCCTGGCGCAGCTCAACATCGCCACGGCGTTCATCTCCGCGGGCGGGATCACGCTCGAGCAGGGCCTGACCACCTCCCGCAAGGCCGTCGCCGACACCCTCAACGCGGCCGCCGCGGCGGCCGCGCGCCGGGTGGCGCTGCTGGACTCGACGAAGTTCCGCCGCACCGCGCTGCTGACCGTGGCGCGCGCGCAGGCGCTGGACCTGGTGATCACCGACGACGGCTTGGACGCGGTGGCGATCGAGGAGTTCCGGCAGGCGGGCGTCAAGCTCGTCGTCGCCGAGCCGCTGCCGTTCGAGGTCGACGGGAGCGCCGACTGACGCATGCGCGGCCTCGACCGTCCTCTGCTCGCCGCGGCCGCCGTGGTGGTCGGCGGCGCCGTGATGACGATCCTCGACGCGACGATCGTCAACATCGCGATCGACCGGCTGGCCGTCGTCTTCGACGCGCCCCTGGCGACCATCCAGTGGGTGTCGACGGCCTACCTGCTGGCGCTCGCCGCGGCGATCCCGGTGAGCGGCTGGGCGGTCGACCGGTTCGGGGCGCGGCGGGTGTTCCTGAGCGCGGTCACGGTCTTCCTGGCGGGCTCGGCGCTGGCGGGCGCGGCCTGGTCGGCCGGCTCGCTGATCGCCTTCCGGGTCCTGCAGGGGCTCGGGGGCGGGGCGGTGATGCCGGTCGGCATGACGATCCTCGCCCGGGCCGCCGGGCGGGACCGGATGGGACGCGCGATGAGCATCGTCGGCGTGCCGATGCTGCTGGCGCCGGTCGCCGGCCCCGTCGTCGGCGGCGCACTCGTGGACGGCGCGTCCTGGCGGCTGCTCTTCTTCGTGAACCTGCCGATCGGCGCGCTGACCCTGGTGCTGGCGGCGCGGGCGCTCCCGCGCGAGGCGCCGCGGCGCGCGTACCCGCTCGACCTCACCGGCCTGGCGCTGCTGTCGCCCGGGCTCGCCGCATTCGCCGGCGGGCTGTCCGCGCGCACCGGCGGCCTCCTCGCCCACCTGGTGCCGCTGGCGCTCGGCGCCGCGCTCGTCGCCGCCTTCGTGGTGCACGCGCTGCGCGCCGAGCACCCGCTGATAGACGTGCGGATGTTCGCCGAGCGAGCCGTCGCGGCCGCCGCCGCGACCACGCTGCTGTTCGGCGCGGCGTTCTTCGGCTCGCTGCTGCTGCTGGCGCTCTACTACCAGATCGCGCGCGGCCGGTCGGCGCTGGACGCGGGCCTGCTGCTCGCCCCGCAGGGCCTGGGCGCGATGCTCACCATGCCCGTCGCCGGCAAGCTGACCGACCGCTCGGGCCCCGGCGCGATCGTGCTGGCGGGCCTGGCGCTGTCGCTGGCGGGCACGCTGCCGTTCGCGCTCGTGGCCGACGGCGTCCCGGAGTGGCTGCTCGCCGCCGGCCTCTTCCTGCGCGGCGCCGGCATGGGCGCCACCCTGATGCCGGCGGCCGCCGCGGCCTATCAGGCGCTGCCGGAGGACGCGCTCGCCCGCGCCTCGAGCGCGCTGGAGATCGTCCAGCGGACCGGAGCCTCGCTCGGGATCGCCCTGCTCGCCGCAGTGCTCGAGCACGGGCTCGCGGCGCGCGTCCCGGGCTTCGGCGGGCTCGGCTCGCTCGAGCACCTCGCGCCGGCCGCCCGCGCCGCGCTGTCCGGCCCCGCCGGCGTCGCCTTCGCCTGCGCGCTCGGGCTGACCGCGCTCACGTTCCTCCCGGCGCTCGCGCTCCCGCGGCGCTCGGCGGCGCCCCTCGTGGCGGTGGCCGACCGGGTGGCGTCGTGAGCGTCCCCGACGCCGCGGCGGTGGCCGAGCTCGTGCGGCTCCCGGCCGTGCTCACCGTGCCCGGCGACGTCCTGCTCGGCGCGGCCGCGGCGGGCCGGATCGGGGATGCCCGGCGGACGGCGGGCCTCGTGGCGTCCTCGTCGTGCCTGTACCTGGCCGGAATGGCGCTCAACGACTACGCCGATCGCGACCTCGACGCGCGCGAGCGGCCGGGCCGGCCGATCCCGTCCGGGCGCGTGTCGCCGGCGTTCGCGCTCGGCCTCGCGACCGGCCTGACGCTCGGCGGCCTCGCCGCCGCCGCGGCGGCCGACGGGGCCGGGGCGCTCAGGATCGCCGCGCCGCTGGCCGCGGCGGTGTGGGCCTACGACCTGGGGTTGAAGCCGACGGCCGCGGGCCCGGCGGCCATGTCGGCCTGCCGCGCCATCGACGTGCTCGTCGGCGCGCGCGGCGCCCTGGCGGCACTGCCGGCGGCGGCGATCGTCGCGGCGCACACGGCGGTCGTCACCGGGGTGTCGCGCCACGAGGCCGGTGGCGGCAGTGCCGCGGCCGCCGTGGCGCGAGCGGCGGCCGTCGCGACGGGCGCGGTGGCGCTGGCCGGGGCAGTCAGCGGCCGGCGGCCGGCCGCGCCGGCGGGGCGGGCGGTCTCGCTCGCGGTGGTCGGTGCCTACGCCGCCGCCGGGGTGCGC